>NZ_MVPX01000419.1:0-11043 GCF_002043085.1 Gordonia sp. i37
GTTTGACCGGCTTGCCCAGCGGCAGCACCGCCGCCACCGCGTGGGTGTCGGGGATCGCCAGGAGTTCGCGGACGCCGGGTTCCTCGGTGACGGCCATCGTGGTGATCGTGCCGCCGAATCCGCGAGAACGTGCGGTGGTGAGGATGTTCCACACCAGCGGATAGATCGAGCCACCCGGGACCACGCCGATGCGGTCGAGGTCCTTGTCCATCGACGCCACGACCTCCAGGTTCACCGTCACCACCAGCAGCACCGGCGCGGCGGCGAGCGGGGCGACGAACTCGTCGACGCCTTCGGTGACGGCGAGGTCGGCGTCGGTGACCGCGCTGGGATGCACGACGTTCCACGGCATTTCGCCCGCGGCACGCTGGGCCAGGTAGCGGCGGGCACCGGTCTTGCTCACTTCGGCGATCGCCTGCTTGGTGTCCGGGTCTCGCACCACGATCACATGTGCGCCCTGGCGGTTACCGCCACTGGGCGCGAAGCGCGCGGTGTCGAGGATCTCCCACAGCACCTCGTCGGTCACCGGATCGTCGGTGAACTCGCGTGCGGCGAAAGTCGTGCGGATGACGTCGTCGAATTCCATGTCTCGATCCTCCCACCACGAATACGGCTTCCACGCGAGCGGGCTCCGGACCCGGAAAATCGGGGGTCGGAGCCCGCTCACGTGGTATCTGTATTCGGCAGCCGAGCTATACCTTCTGCTGCATCGACGAGCGCGCCGGATTGCCCTGCTCGGCCTTCTTCGGGTCGGGCTCGTCGGCCTTCTCGGTGACACCCTTCTTGATCTTGGCGCCCAGATCGGTGTCGACCCGGCTCCAGTACTCGAAGGCCCGGGCCAGCACGGGCTCGCTGACACCGTTGAGCAGGTGACCGACGATGTTGTCCACCAAGCGATCCCGGGCGGCGTCGTCGAGGACCTCGCGCACCATCGTGCCCGCCTGACCCCAGTCGTCGTCTTCGGGATGATCGACGTAGGCGCTGCGGATGATGTCGCCGTCGGCGGCCCACTGCGGCTCGGCCTGCCCGGCGAACGTCGCTGCCGGACCGCCCTTGGAGTTCGGCGCATACACCGGGTCGGTCACCGGATTGATCCGCATCGCACCGTCTTTGGAGTAGGTGTGTACCTCGTTGCGCGGGGCGTTGACCGGGATCTGCTTGTAGTTGGCGCCCAGACGGTGCCGGTGCGCGTCGGCGTAGGAGAACACCCGGCCCAGCAGCATCCGGTCGGGACTGAACCCGATGCCCGGCACCACGTTGTTCGGCTCGAAGGCGACCTGCTCGATCTGTGCGTGATTGTCGGTGGGGTTAGTGTGCAACGACATCCGGCCCACCTCCTGCAAGGGGTAGTCGCCGTGCGGCCACACCTTGGTCAGGTCGAACGGATTGAACCGGTACGAGACGGCATCGTCGTACGGCATGATCTGCACCTTCAGCGTCCAGCTGGGGTGGTTTCCCCCGGCAATCGACTCGAACAGATCCCGGGTATGGAAATCGGTGTCGGCCGAGGCCATCTGATCGCCCTCGTGCTGGGTGAAGAACTCGACGCCCTGATCACTGATGAAGTGGTACTTGACCCACGACTTCACGCCCTGCGCATTGACCCACAGGTAGGTGTGCGAGCTGTAGCCGTTCATGTGCCGCCACGTCTTCGGGATGCCGCGGTCACCCATCAACCAGGTGACCTGGTGGGCCGACTCCGGTGAGAGGGTCCAGAAGTCCCACTGCATATCGTGGTCCCGAAGGTTGTTGTCGGCGCGGCGTTTCTGCGACCGGATGAAGTGCTGGAACTTCATCGGATCCTTGACGAAGAAGATCGGCGTGTTGTTGCCGACCATGTCGTAGATGCCTTCGTCGGTATAGAACTTGAGCGCGAAACCCCTTGGGTCACGCCAGGTGTCGGGGCTGCCACGCTCCCCCGCCACGGTGGAGAACCGGGCCACCATCTCGGTTTTCACCCCGGGTTGGAACAACCCGGCGCACGTGTACGCCGAGACGTCCTCGGTGGTTTCGAAGGTGCCGAAGGCACCACTGCCCTTGGCGTGTGGCTGCCGCTCCGGGATTCGTTCCCGGTTGAACTGGGCCATCTGCTCGATCAGATAGTGATCGTGCAACACGATCGGCCCGGCGGCGCCGACGGTCAGCGAATGTTCGTCGCTGCCCGCCGGGGCCCCGGAATCACGGGTGGTGTAGAAATCGTTGTTCTCGGACATATCGCCTCCAACGGCCTTGAGCCGGATTGATTGTGTCCATCGCCGACGCCGGGCTGTGGCGCCGGCTCGCATCGCAAAGGCGAGCGCGAGGGTGCCAGGCTTCTCGAGCACCACTGCTTCGAGGGTAGCCGCTCGCCGGGCGCCGATGTCCAGGTCGGTGTCAGAACAGCAGCGGACCGAGCGCCGAGGAGAGCCCCTTCGCCGCGTCGACCAGCGAACGGATCGCGTCGAGCCGGGTGGAGACGCCGCCGATCATCACCGCGCCGCGGACGTCGCCGTCGGCGTCGAGGATCGGCACGGCGACGTGGGCGTGGTCGCAGACGAGCTCACCGTCGTCGATCGCGACATCGGTCCGGCGGATCTGTGCGATCTCATCGCCGAGGCGGGTGAGGTCGATGATCGTTGCCGGGGTGATCGGTGCCGGTGAGGCGCCGACCACCTCCCGCCACTGCGACAGCGACGCGAGCAGGATCTTGCCCGGCGCCGACGCGTGCGGATAGCGCATGAGTTCGCCGATACCGGTCAGCGGGTGGTCGGGGTCTGGGTCGAGGATTCGCAGCGTGGTGGGCCGGAAGTAGACAAGGTGCACCGCGAAACGCACCGATGACCGGAACTCGTCGATCAGCTCCCGCGCCCGCGCGGGCACCGGTGGTGGCAGCACCCCCGACAGCATCGTCGAGAGCCGGGCACCCAGCGCGAAGCCGCGCAGGTCGGCGGTCCGTACCAGGTATTCGTCGGCGACCAGTCCGTTGAGCAGCCGGTAGGTGCTGGCCTGCGGGAAGCCCAGATGACGGGCGATCTCGCTGCCGGTGGTGCCCAGCCCCAGGTCGGCGACCGCCTCGATGATCTGCAGCGCCCGAGCCACCGAATCAGCACGGTCGGGTCGTCCTATCGCCACGGGTGCACCTGCCGCGTCATCGCAGGGTCACCGTGAGGATGTCGTCGCGGCTCGTGGCGTCGAAGACACCGACGCGGCCGAATCGGGTTGGCGCGCATCGTGCGACCACCGCCACCGCGACAACGACGACGATCATCGAGATCACATAGATCGCGCACAGCACCCGCCCGCTGCCGACGTCGGTGGTGAATCCGGTGACGAGGAGCACCACGAGGATCGTCGCCGTCACCGCACCCAGCACGGTGATCGCGCGGCTCGCCTCGCCGATCCGACGCAACATCGCCGGCGCCGCCAGGCACGCGGTGAGGTAACTGCCCATGTAGCCCAGCGCGCTCAGCGTCAAGAAGTCGCGGATGCCGGTCTGCGGGTTGCCGCCGCACCACAGGAAGATCAGCGGCCCGGCGACGACGGCGCCCATCGCGCACACCGTCGCGAACGCCGGGGTGTGGAACCGCCGGTGCGCCCGGCCGAAACCGGCGGGCACGACCTGCTCGCGGCCAAGCGTGAACAGCACCCGGACCAGTGCATTCACCGAGGCCAGCGCGCAGGCGAAGAAGGAGGTCGCGATGCCGAGGTCGAGGATCACCGACGCGACGCGGGTGCCTTCGGACAGGAACAGGGCGGCCAGTGGGGTGGGACTCTCCCGGATGCGCTCGGGGGCGCCGGCCATCGCCACCGACTGCGAGGTGACCGCGAGCAGATAGATCACCGCAGCGGCCGGCGGCGTCCACATCAGGGTGCGGGGAACGCTGCGGAAGGGCCGTCGGGCCTCGGCGGAGAGGGTGGTCGCGGATTCGAATCCGACGAATGCGCTGACCGCGACGACGATGTTGAGACCCATCGAGCCGGGGTCGATGTGCGAGGTGAAGGCCGCCGAATATCCGGCACCGCGGTGAGTGATCCCCAACCACAGCATCAGACCGACCATGATGACGACGGCGACGATCTCGATGCCGAGGATTGCCGTTGCCGAGACCTTGACCCCGCGCACCATCAATACCGTCATCCCCGCCGCCGACGCGACGACGATGACACACATCGCGATCACCGACGGCGCGGCGGCCACGCCGAGGCTGACCGCGATATGGCTCAGATACAGCCCGACGGCAAGCAATCCGGCCATGCTCACCGAGCCGTAGCCGAGGATCGCCGACCACGCCGTCGGTAGCGCCACACGAGGTCCGAACCCTTGGGCCACATAGGAATACAGCCCGCCGACCACCGCCAGTCGCTGGGCCATCGGCCGGATGCACGCAGCGACGAGCATGATGACGACGGCGGCCGCGGCGAAGGCGAGCACGCCACCGGAACCACTGATCGCCGCGATCACGAACAGGGGCGTCACCGCCGACGTGCCGGCCGGGGCGATGGCCGCGACCGATTGCGCGAAGACGGGTATGAAGGGGAGTTGACGACGCGTGAGCCCCCGGACGGGCGACTCGTCGGCGACGAGTGGCGATCCGGTGGCGCGACGGCGAGAGATCGACGAGGACATGGCGCCCTCCACGGTGACCGAGAGCGCGTTTCCGCGCGTCGTTTTCATGTTTCATCCGTGTTAACCAGCGTGAGAATGTCGGCGTCTGTGATTCTCGACATGCCTTACATGGGCGCCACTGTGACGTGACACACACCTCGTAGCGTCGATTCTCGTTCCCTTCCCGGCGAGACCGACGCCGATCTCGCCGCCCACCGAAAGAGGCGCCCATGAGCACCACCGAACACGGTCGCGTCGCCGACGCCACCGCTGCCACCACCGACTACCTGGACAAACGCCGACTCGCGACGGGCACCGCCGGGTGGGTGCTGCTCGCCGGGCTCGGCGTCAGCTACGTCATCAGCGGTGACTACTCCGGCTGGAACTTCGGCCTGGCCCAGGGCGGTTTCGGAGGTCTCGCGATCGCCGCGGTCATCATCGCCGCGATGTATCTGGCGATGGTGCTGGGCATGGCCGAAATGAGTTCGGCACTGCCCGCGGCCGGCGGCGGATACACCTTCGCCCGCCGTGCGCTCGGGCCGTGGGGCGGGATGGCCACCGGCACCGCTGTGCTCATCGAGTACGCGATCGCCCCGGCGGCCATCGCGACCTTCATCGGGTCCTACGTCGAATCGCTGCATCTGTTCGGCATCACCGACGGATGGTGGGTGTACCTCGCCGCGTACGCACTGTTCATCGGCATCCACCTCGCCGGCGTCGGCGAAGCACTCAAGGTGATGTTCGTGATCACCGCGATCGCATTGCTCGGGCTACTGATCTTCGCGATCGCGGCGCTCGGCGACTTCTCGTGGGCCAACCTGACCAACAACGCGCCCACCGACGCCGCAGGTGCGAGTTCGTTCCTCCCACACGGATATCTGGGCATCTGGTCGGCGATCCCGTTCGCGATCTGGTTCTTCCTCGCGGTCGAGGGTGTCCCGTTGGCCGCCGAGGAAGCCAAGGACCCGGCCCGCAACGTGCCGCGCGGCATCATCGCGGCGATGTGCGCGCTGATGTTCACCTGCGCGCTGGTCTTGTTCCTGGTGTCGGGAGCCGGTGGCGCCGAGGCCATGCAGGATTCGGGTAACCCGCTGGTCGAGGCGCTGGGCAGCGGCGCGGCGCACACCGTCGTCAACTACATCGGCCTCGCCGGCCTGATCGCGAGCTTCTTCTCCATCATCTACGCCTACTCCCGGCAGCTGTTCGCGCTGTCGCGCGCCGGCTATCTGCCGAAGTCGTTGTCGGTCACCAACTCCCGCAAGGCGCCGACGCTGGCGTTGATCGTGCCCGGCGTCATCGGATTCGGCCTGTCACTGACCGGTGAGGGCGCGATGCTGCTGAACATGGCGGTCTTCGGGGCCGCGCTGAGCTACGTGCTGATGATGATCAGTCACATCGTGCTACGTGTGCGCGAACCGCAGCTGCCACGCCCCTACCGCACGCCGGGCGGCATCGTCACCACCTCGTTCGCCCTCGTCGTCGCCGTCCTCGCGGTCATCGCGACCTTCCTCGTCGACATCACCGCCGCCTCCGGCTGTCTGATCGTGTTCGCGGTGATCATGGGCTATTTTGGCTTCTACAGCCGCAAGCGGCTCGTCTTCGCCACCGCCGACGAAGAGTTCCAGGCCATCGCCGACGCCGAAGAAGGACTCTCGTGACCTACCGTCAGACACTGCGCGGACAGACCTACACCTTCGCCGACCTCGTCGAGGTGCTGGCCAAGGCCACGCCCGCACGCTCGGGTGACGAGCTGGCCGGGTGCTCCGCGGAGTCCGACGCCGAGCGGGCGGCCGCCGCCTGGGTGCTCGCCGACCTCCCGCTGACGGTGTTCCTCGAACAGATGGTGGTGCCGTACGAGTCCGACGAGGTCACCCGGCTGATCATCGACACCCACGACCGCGAGGCCTTCGCGCCGGTGTCACACCTGACCGTCGGCGGCCTGCGCGACTGGTTGCTCGAGCAGGTCGGTGATCCGGAAGGACCACGCCGGCTGCGTGCCGTCTCGCCCGGGCTGACCCCGGAAATGGTTGCGGCGGTGAGCAAGCTGATGCGCAACCAGGATCTGATCGCCGTCGCCCGTCGCGTCGAGGTGATCTCGGCGTTCCGCACGACCATCGGATTGCCGGGCCGCCTGGCGACGCGGCTACAGCCCAACCATCCGACCGACGATCCGCGCGGCATCGCCGCCGGACTGCTCGACGGATTGCTGCTCGGTTGCGGTGACGCGGTGGTCGGGATCAACCCGGCGACCGACTCACCGCACGCCACCGCCACCCTGCTGAGGTTGCTCGACGAGATCCGCACCCGCTTCGACATCCCGATGCAGTCGTGTGTGCTCTCGCATGTCACGACCACCATCGGGCTCATCGAGGAGGGCGCACCGGTCGACCTGGTCTTCCAGTCCATCGCCGGAACCGAGGGCGCCAACCGCGGATTCGGCGTCGACCTCGCCGTGCTGCGCGAAGCCAACGAGGCCGGACGATCGCTGGGGCGCGGCACCGTCGGCGACAACGTGATGTACCTGGAAACCGGTCAGGGATCGGCGCTTTCGGCGGGTGCGCACCTGGGCACCGGGGGCCGCCCGGTCGATCAGCAGACCCTGGAGACCCGCTCGTATGCGGTGGCCCGGGCGTTGGACCCGCTCCTGGTCAACACCGTCGTCGGATTCATCGGGCCGGAATACCTGTTCGACGGCAAACAGATCATCCGCGCGGGCCTCGAGGATCACTTCTGCGGCAAGCTCCTCGGCCTGCCGATGGGTGTGGACGTCTGCTACACCAACCATGCCGAGGCCGATCAGAACGACATGGACACGCTGCTGAGCCTGCTCGGCCTGGCGGGCTGCCCGTTCGTCATCACCGTGCCCGGCGCCGACGACATCATGCTGGGCTATCAGAGTCTGTCCTTTCACGACGTGCTCTACCTGCGCGAGGTCATGGGACTGCGCGCCGCACCGGAATTCGAGGCGTGGATGCAAACCATCGGTATGGCCGACGACGGCGGACGGGTCACCCCCCTCGATCCGCACACCTCACCGCTGCGCGGATTGGCCGCCTCATGAGCACCGGGAACTCCCCCGCCCACGACCCATGGGATCTGATGCGGCGCACCACGCAGGCGCGAATCGGTTTGCGGCGCAGTGGATACACCCTCTCGACGCACGACGTCCTGACCTTCCAGGCCGATCACGCCGCCGCCCGCGATGCCGTCCACACCCCGATGGACATCGACACCGTCGGCAAGGGCTTGCGGGAGTTGGGTTTCGGCGAGCCGATCGCGGTGACCAGCCGAGCTTCCTCCCGCGCCGAATACCTGCGGCGGCCCGACCTCGGCCGGCTGCCCGCGGATCTGTCGTCGATCGAGTCGTCGGGGGCCGACATCGGCATCGTCATCGCCGACGGGTTGTCGGCGACCGCCGTCGACACCCACGCCGTCGCCCTCGTCGACGCCGTGACGTCGGCTCTGACACCGCAATTCACCGTCGCGCCACCGGTTCTCGCCTCCCAGGCCCGGGTGGCCCTCGGCGACCACATCGGCGAGGCCCTCGGCGTGGAGATGCTGATCGTCATCATCGGCGAACGGCCGGGCCTGTCGGTCGCCGACAGTCTCGGTATCTACCTCACCTATGCGCCCGAGCCGGGTCGGCGTGACTCCGAACGCAATTGCATCTCCAACATCCACCCACCCGACGGTCTCGGGTACGCCGACGCCGCCCGGATCGTCGCGGCGTTGGTCGCCGGCGCCCGGCAACTCGGCGCGTCGGGCGTCGCCCTGAAGGACACCTCCGCGGGTGAGGCCGCGGTGGCTGCGGCGGAGCAATCCGGGCTCACCTGAGGCACGCCGGGCGTGTGTGCCGACAGTCTTCACACGATTGCATCGAACGCCTCGTCGGCAACCTCCAGTGTTCGGACGATGTCGTCGGAGGTGAGGGCGGCGTTGATGAAGTGGTTGTGGTGGGAGGTGAGAAACACCCCGCGTCGAACACATTCGGCGATCCAGCGTTGATGCAACATCAACGACGGATCGTCGGCGATGCGAAGGTAGAACAGCGCGGGCTCGCCGGAGGCGACAAGGGTCAGACCGTGACCGGCGGCGACGTCGACGAGACCTTCGGTCAGAGAAGTGCCGAGTTCCCGGAACAACGCAGGCGCATCGAGTTCTTTGAGCTTGGCGATGGTTGCCATACCGGCGGCGAACGGGACCGCACTCATCCAGTAGCTACCGGTGTAGGTGATGCTGCTGACCGCCGACCGCAAGCTCTCCCGGCCGCACAGGGCGGACACGTTGTAGCCGTTGGCGATCGCCTTGCAGAAACAGATGAGATCGGCAGAAAAGCCGTAGTGATGGTCACTGCCGGCGAGGTCGAGACGAAAGCCGGCGCGCACGTCGTCGACGATGAGCACCACTCCGTGTTCGTCGCAGAGTGCACGAACCGCGGCCCAAAACCCAGGCGCTGGTAGCTCGTTGTCGGCGAAGTTCCCGTGTTGGTACGGCTGTGCAATGAGGGCGGCAATCTCACCGCGATGTTCGACGAAAGTCTCTCTGAGCGAGTCGATGTCGTTCCACTTGACCTCGATGTTGCCACCGACATCCTGCGGCAGGACGCCGGGATAGTCGAGCTTCTGTGCCCACGGGTCGACGCCGTGATAGTAGCCGGAGAAGAAGACGATTCGGCGGCGTGCGGTGGCGGCGCGCGCGGTCATGATCGCCAGCGTCGTCACATCGCCACCGTTCTTGGCGAAGAATGCCCAGTCGGCGCTCGCGACGGTGTCGACCATCACCTCGGCGAAGTCGACGAGCGCCACCGACGGAACCGAGACGGTATCTTCCTTGCGCGCTTGGACATCGGCTGCGGCAGCAACATCGGGATCACCGTAACCCAGGACGTTGGGACCGTATCCGCACATGTAGTCGATGAATTCATTGCCGTCGAGGTCCCAGAATCGGGTGCCCTGGGCATGTGAGGAGAACTTCGGGAAGGCCGATCGCGGGATGTGCATGCCCTCGGTGGGCGACAGGTGGCCGTAGACACCTCCGGGAATCACCTTGGCGGCACGGGCAAATGCGGCGTCGCTCGCCGCGTATGTGTAAGGGCGGCCGGGGGATTGGATGTCGGTCATGTGACGATCATGGCTCCAGGTAGGCCCCGACACGGTCGAGGATGCGGTTGAGGTTGTCGATGAGCGGGATCAGTCCGTACATGGCTATGCGGCCGTCGCCAACGCAGGCCAACGACGATTCGCGCCCGGCGAGCACGTCGCCGACCACGGTCAGGTCGGCGAAACGCAAGACCGCGGTCGGACGGGCAGAGGTGACGTCGGTGCGTCGCATGTACGACGAGGCGACCCGGAATCGATAGGTGTATTCGTCACCGATCTGCATGTCGATGCGCCCGTCGGGCATATGCGCCGCCGAGAATCGGCCGCTGTCATCATGATTGGCAACAACGGTGAGTGCGCCGGCCACCACCTCGAGGGTCAGCAACGTGGAGATCTCCCGGAACCGCGGGTCGGCGAGACGCTGAGGGTCGGGTCTCAGATACTCACCGAGAAGGTTGGTCAGCGGTGTGAACACCGTGGTGAGGAATCGTAGCCCGCGCGGTCCGGCGGCCGGGATGGGCGACGAATCACCGGCGACGACCGCGTTGAGATGGCAGGCTGAGGTGAAGAACAACGTGGGACCGCCTGCGCCCCAACCAGGTCGGATACCGCCGCTCCCGAAGGTGTAGCGCGCGTTCAGTCCGCCGGGCGCCCGGAGTGTCAACGTGGTGTCCGAGCGCATGGGCGACAGGATGTCGCGGGCGTCGGGCACCAATTCGACCAGGGTCGGCAGTGCCCCGAACACGGCGTCGAGGTTGATCTCGGCGTGGACGCGCTCGTCGACGTCGATCAGCATGGGCGGCCATCCTTTTCTCGAGGGCCGCTGCCGGCCCGGGCGGTCGATCGGGCGCCGACGGTCAGCACCAGCCGACGCGGGGCACATCGTGCGGCGAACGCCTGGATGCGGTTGCCGAGGCCGACGGTGACCACCGGCCCGGACGTGGTGTCGAGCGCGGCGAATGCGGCATCGACGACCTCCTCAACGGTGCCGAGCCGACCGACCTTGAACTGGTCGGAGCCCGAAGCCTCGAAGAACTCGGTGGCGGTCGGCCCGGGGCAGAGAGCCAGGACGCGCAGACCGCTTCCGCGGCTCTCCTCCCAGATGGCCGAGGTCAGCGACGTCACGAAAGCTTTGCAGGCGGCATAGACGGCGAGATTGGGCACCGGTTGGTGACCGGCAGTACTCGACACGGTGATCAGTGCGCCCGCCGGACCGGCCGCCAGCAACGAGGGCAGGAGGTGGCGGGTGAGCAGTGCCGGCGCCACCACATCAACCGTCATCTCCTCGAGGATCCGATCGGCGTCCTCGTCGACGAACCGACCGGCGGTGCCGAAACCCGCGCAGTTCACCAGGATTCC
>NZ_MVPX01000042.1:0-6269 GCF_002043085.1 Gordonia sp. i37
CCCCCAGCCGTACGCGGCTCGTCCAGGCGGCGAGTGCGCCGAGCAGCGTCAGGGTGTCGGGGTTGTCGAAGGCGATTCGTTCACCCCAACACAGTGACGAGAACGGTCCGTCGTCGATGGCCGTGGCCCATGACCGCAAGACGTCGGCGTCCAGGTCGGGCTCCATCACGGGCAGCGTCATTCCGATGCGCACGAGAGGGATCGTGACACGGCCGGCGACTCTCCTCGCCTGTTTTCAGTCGTTGGCGTGGGTAGCGAGCGACCGCGACCTGGGGTTATGCCGAATCTCTACTTCGAGAATGACTGAAAACAGGCGAGAACGACCGAGGGGTGCGGCGGCGTCCGTTGCAGCCGAAGTGACGCCATGTGCGACAGTCCTCGATATGGATTCGTGGACCGCTGCCGCCCTGGACACCGCCGACACGTGCTGGACCGGCATGGTCGGTGTGCTCGAGGAACTCACCGACTCCGAGGTCCACCGACGGCTCCCCGTCGACGGGTCGAACTCGCCGTATGCGGTGGCCCACCACTGCGTGGAGATGACGCGATGGTGGCTCGGAACCTTCGGATGCGGCCTCGCCCTGCCGCGGGAACGGGCCGCGGAGTTCGACGCGACCGGTTCACTCCCCGACCTCCTCGCACGTATCCGAAGCACGCGCACCGACATGATCAGGTGGACCGAGCAGATCCTTCGCGACGGCATCGCCGCTCGGGATGCGACAGGCACGACAGCCGACGTCGACCTCGCGACCGTCTCACCGCAGTGGGTGATCATGCACGTGGTGCACGAACTCGCCCAGCATCTCGGTCAGATGCAGGTCACGCGGGATGTGTTGCGGGCCTGAGGCCGTCGGCCCTGAGGCTCCTCGCCTTACTCGGCGTCCTCGTCCAACTTCCCGGACAGACGCAGGACCCCTCGCAACAGCGCACTGTGGTCCAGGCCTCCGTCGCCGTTTGCGCGGGCTGAGGCCATCATCGTCGCCACGAGTGACCCGACCGGGGTGACCACACCGGCATCGCGGGCTGCAGACGTGACGATTCCGAGGTCCTTGTGGTGCAGCTCGATCCGACCGCCCGGCGCGAAGTCGCGCTCGATCATGCGGTGCGCCTTGTGGTCGAGGACGGTGGAGCCGGCCAGGCCGCCGGCGAGAACGCCGACGGCGACGGAGGTGTCGACGTCGTGGGCCTCGAGGAAGACCACCGCCTCGGCGAGTGCCTGGATGTTCGCGGCGACGATGAGCTGGTTGGCCGCCTTCACGATCTGACCGCTGCCACTCGGCCCGACGTGGGCGATGGTGTCACCGACCGCGTCGAGGACCGGCAGTGCGCGCTCGTAGGCGTCGTCGTTGCCGCCGACCATGATCGACAGGCTGCCGGCGGCCGCGCCTTCCTGCCCGCCCGACACCGGGGCGTCGAGGAACGAACAGCCTTGTGCTGCCGCTGTTTCGGCCATGCGGATCGCGGTCGCGGGATCGATGGTGGAGAAGTCGACGATCACGGTGCCCGGCGCGGCGTGGGCGAGGACTCCGTCGGGTCCGGTGAGGACCTCCTCGACGTCGGCAGACGCCGGGACGTTGAGCGCGACGAACTCGGCGCCGGTGACGGCCGCGGCGATCGACTCGGCGGCGTCACCGCCGGCTGCGATGAGGTCGGCGGTTTTGGCCGGGGTCCGGTTGTAGCCGACGACGGTGTGACCGGCACGGACCAGGTTGATGGCCATCGGGCTGCCCATCACCCCGAGTCCGATGAATCCTATTGTCGCCATGCGGTTTCCTCCATCGTTTCCTCCCTCACCAGACCGTCTCTGCGTTACCGAAATGCGGGAAAGTCCGGCACCCAGTCGAAGGTATCGGAACGGGTGGGTGTGTACTCCAGGCTGATCCATCCCGGATAGCCGCGGGCGGCGAGCGCGGCCAGTGGTCGGGACAGGTCCAGGCTGCCGGTGCCGGGTTCACCGCGGCCCGGGACGTCGGCGATCTGAACATGGCCGATCCGGTCGGCAACGGTGTCGATCACCACGTCGAGGTTCTCTCCGTTGACCGCAAGGTGGTAGAGGTCTGCCAGCAGTGCCGCGTTGTCAACGCCGTGGTCGCGGGCGAGTCTGTCGCAGACGTCGATCGCGTGCGCGGCCCGCGTCAGCGGATAGGTGGGTATGGCACTGAGGGGTTCGAGGAGGATGCCGGCACCGATGGTCGCGGCCGCGTGGGCGGCGAACGCGAGGTTCTCGGCTGCAAGATCGTCCTGGAGCTCTATGGCCAGATCGTCGATGCGGTTGCCGTACAGCGCATTGAAGCCGACGACACCGAGTCGAGCTCCGATGCCGATCGCGACGTCGACGCTGTCACGGAACTCGGCGCCGGTGGCCGGGTGCGACAGCAGTCCACGCTCGCCTGCCGACAGATCCCCGGCGGCGAAGTTCAGGTGTGTGAGGCGCACTCCGGCGTCCTCGACCGCGGTGACGAAGGCGTCGACGTCACGGTCGGCGGGGACGGCGGTGGCGAACGGCCACCAGAACTCGACGGCGTCGAATCCGGCGTCGCGCGTGGCCTGCGGCCGGTGCGGCAGCGGCAGGTCGGTGAGCAGGATCGAACAGTTCAGCGTGATCCGTGAGGTGTCCACCACCCCATCTTCCCCATGTCCGGCGCCAGGGTGTGGACGGGCACCGCGGGACGGGACACAGCCGCCGATCAGCAGATGCGCGGCAGTTGTTCGCCGAGGTCACGTTCGATGACCCGCGTCGTACCGAAGGCGGTGCGGCCCACGACCATTTCCGGGTGCGCGGCGACCACCCGGCCGATCACGGTCGCGCCCTGCCCCTCCGGGCGGGCGTGCATGGCAGCCACCACCGCGTCGGCGTCGTCGGCGGCGACCACGGCGATCATCTTGCCCTCGTTGGCGATCTGCAGCGGATCGAGTCCGAGGAAACCGCACGCCGATGCGACCGCTTCGGGGACCGGGATCCGGGATTCGTCGAGTTCGATGCCGACGCCGGCGGCTGCGGCGAGTTCGGTGGTCGCGGCGACCACCCCGCCGCGGGTCGGATCGCGCAGCGCGTGCACGTCACCGGCGGCCAGCGCGTCACGGACGAGATAACACAAGGCGGCACTGTCGGATACGACGGGTGACCCGAAGTCGATGCCTTCCCGAACGCTGAGGATCGCGACACCGTGCTCACCGATCGGCCCCGACACGATGACCACATCGTCGGGCCGGATGCGTTCCGGCGACACGTCGACGCCGGCGGGGACAACCCCGACACCCGCGGTGTTCACGAACAGCTGATCGGCCGATCCGCGGCCGACGACCTTGGTGTCGCCGGTCTCGACGCGTACGCCCGCGAGACGTGCGGCGGCGCCCATCGCCTCCACCACCGGCCCGAGTACCGAGAGTTCGAGTCCTTCCTCGAGGATGAACCCGGCGCTGAGCGCCAGCGGCATGGCTCCACTGCAGGCGAGGTCGTTGACGGTGCCGTTGACCGCGAGGTCGCCGATGCAGCCACCGGGAAAGAACAGTGGTTGCACCACATAGGAATCCGTCGTGAAGGCGATCCGGCCGCCATCGACGGGCAGCACCGCCGAGTCGCGGGCGGGACCGTGACGTCCGCCGAAGGCGGGCACGAAGAGGTTCTCGATGAGTTCTTCGGAGAGGATGCCGCCGCCACCGTGGCCGAGTACGATCCGCTCGGTGTCGCGCAACGGCAGTGGGCACGACCAGGATTCGGGGTCGATGGTCGCCGGCGACTCAGACATGCGCCGCACCCGTCGTGTCGAGGGACAGCCGCCGGAAATGGTAGTAGGCGGCGCAGGCTCCCTCGCTGGACACCATTGTCGCCCCCAGCGGTGTGCGCGGTGTGCACAGCGTACCGAACGCCGGGCACTCGTTCGGTTTGAGCAACCCCTGCAACACTTCTCCGGCGTGGCAGTCCGCCGACTCCTCGACCGTCACCTCGCCGACACCGAAGCGCACCTCGGCGTCGAACTGTGCGTACCGACGCGACAGCTTCCAACCGGACTGCGGGATCATCCCGATGCCACGCCATTGCCGGTCGGTCACCTCGAACACGTCGGCCAGGATCTCTTGGGCCACACCGTTGCCGGCCGGACTGACCGCACGCGGGTAGGCGTTGCGCAACGCGGGCGTGCCGGATTCGAGGAGGTCGACGGCCTGCCGCACACCTTCGAGGAGATCAAGGGGTTCGAAGCCGGTGACGACGATCGGCACCCGGTAGCGCTCCACGAGCGGGCCGTACTCGCTCATGCCCATCACGGTGCAGACGTGTCCGGCGGCGAGAAAGGCCTGCACGCGATTGGTCGGCGACGACAGGATCGCGGTCATCGCCGGGGGCACCAGGACGTGCGAGACCAGCATCGAGAAATTCACCAGCCCGAGTCGCTGGGCGTGCAGCACCGACATCGCGTTGGCCGGGGCGGTCGTCTCGAAGCCGACTCCGAAGAACACCACCTCCTTGTCGGGGTTGTCGGCAGCGATACGGACGGCATCGAGCGGTGAATACACCACCCGCACGTCACCTCCGCGAGCCCGCACCGAGAACAGGTCCTCGTGGCTGCCGGGGACGCGCAGCATATCGCCGAACGAACAGAAGATGACCTCCTCGCGGCCGGCGATCTGCAGAGCGCGGTCGATCATCTCCAACGGGGTGACACACACCGGGCAGCCGGGACCGTGGATGAACTCGACGACGTCGTCGAGTAGTTGGTCGATGCCGTTGCGGATGATCGAATGGGTCTGTCCGCCACACACTTCCATGAGCGTCCAGCGGGTGGTGGCGCGGTCACGGATCTGGCGGACCAGGGCGCGCGCGGCCGCCGGATCACGGAACTCGTCGAGATACTTCATGCGCTCGTCCCTTCGTCGACGGGCTCGGACCCGAGTTCTTCGTCGAGGATGCCGAGTTCGTCGAACATCCGCAGTGTCTCGTTGGCGGACTCCTCATCGAGCCGGGTGATGGCGAAACCGGCGTGGACGATCGTGTATTCGCCGATCTGCATGTCGGGCAGATACGCCAGGCAGACGGTTTTGCTCGTCCCGGAGAAGTCGACGGTCGACATGCGGGTGCCCGCCTCCTCCCAGATGTGGGTCACCCGGCCGGGAATTCCCAAACACATGGCTACTCCGCTCTTTTCGTCGCTGTGCCGGATGCGCCGACGACGCCCGGGATGTCGGTCTGTACGGGCCGTTCGTTCGCCGGCCCGGATCGCAGCGTCGCCGCCGCGATACACGCCTGCCCCAGTGCCAGGCCCCCGTCGCCCGCGGGGACCACGCGATGGGCGAGCGCACGCAGGCCGGCCTGCTCGACTCCGTCGGACACCCCTTGGCGTAGAGCGTTGTTGACGAACACCCCGCCGCTGAGGCCGACGATCCCGATGTCGAGTGCGCGCGCCGACCGTACGCATCGGGTGACGAGCGCGTCGATCACCCAGTGCTGGAACGACGCCGCGAGATCGGCGGTCGGGCGCCCGGTGCGCAGGCCGTCGACCAGCCCGGCGATCAGGTGCCGGTAGTCGATGATCACGTCATCCGCCTCCGACCTGGCGGGGGCGAACGAGGCGGGGGCGAACGAGTCGGGAGTTCCTGTACGCGCGCAGGTTTCGAGCTCGACGGCCGCCTGACCCTCATAGGTGGGATGGATACAGATCCCCAAGAGTGCGGCCACCGCGTCGAACAGCCGGCCCAGACTGGTCGTGACCGGGCAGCCGACGCCCGAACGTCGTTGCTGCGCGAGGATGCGACAGGCCGCATCACCGAGCGCGCGGGCCGGTGCGAGATCGTCGATGTCGGTGATTCCGCTGCGCCACAGCAGGTCCAGGGCGATGCGTGAGGGGTCGCGGACCGCATTGTCGGCGCCGGGGAGGGCGAACTCGGCCAGGTGCGCCACCCGGGTGAAGGTGCTGACGTCATGTCCGAGCGCGAGGAGTTCGCCACCCCAGATGACGCCATCGGTCCCGTATCCGGTTCCGTCACCACACCAGACGAGCGCCGGGGTGCCGAGCAGCTCGTGCTCGGCCAGCAGCGACACCGCATGCGCGTGATGGTGCTGCACCTCGACGACCGGGCGGCCGGCGGCGTGGCGGCTCGCCCAGGAGGTGGTGGCGTATCCCGGATGCATGTCGCAGGCGATCGCGCCCGCACTGATACCGGTCATGGTCTGGAGGTGGTCGAGTGCGTCGGTGAACGAACGCTGGGTGCGCGGGGCGGCGAAGTCCCCGAGATGCGACGACATGTGGCCACCGTCGTGCGTGGCGAGCAGA
>NZ_MVPX01000420.1:0-13556 GCF_002043085.1 Gordonia sp. i37
GCCCGCCGACACCCCGAATCGACGCTCGAGACTCTCGGCGAGGGCGCGCAGTCGCTCGACCCGACGCGCGACGAGCACGACGTCGTGGCCGTTCCTGGCGAACCGTTCGGCAAAGCCCTTGCCAATACCCGAGCTGGCGCCGGTGACCAGCGCCGTCGGCGCATCTGCGCTCACAGCTCCCGCTTCCCGGAGACAGCGTGCAGTCACACACATCCCCAATTTCTGGACAAATGACTCGTTCGGCTGGCGACGCTGCCGCAGAATTCTCGAGTTTCATCGACGTAAACACTGAAACGGCCCACTTGCGGCGTCGACTTCCCGCACTCTTAATGGGAGTAACCGGGACATTAGTCCAGACTCTGGAGTCCGGCAAGGTTTCGGCGTCCACCACGCCACGGCGCCGGTGATAATTGACCCGCACACCGACAGGGGGACCAGGCATGCAGATCACGCCGACAGGACCGGACATTGTCGAGGGACTGCCCTCGCTGCGGGTCCGCAAGACCGCGGTGGCCTGCGGATACGCCGCACAGGGACTCGGTTACGCCGCGGTCATGACGGCGTTGCCGACCTTCCAGGACACCTGGGGAATCGACGACCAGGGCGTCGCGGTGATCCTGCTCGGCACGTGCGTCATGGCCGGAATCGGCTCGGTGGCCGCCGACCTGATCTCGGTACGCCGGGGCAGCCGGGTCGCGGTCTGCACCGCCCTGACGGTGCAGGTGGCGGCGATTGCGACGATGGCCTTCGCGCCCGTGTTCGCCGCGTTCATCGCGGCGGTGGTGGTCTACGGCATCGGCCTGGGCACCATGGACGCCGCCGCGAACATGCAGGGCACCATGCTCGAAGCCCGCACGGCCACACCCCATCTCGGACGCTTCTATGCCGCCTATACCGCAGCGGCCGCCCTCGGTGCGCTGGCCATGAGCGCTTTCCTGTCCACCGCGGCGGGCGCGATCGGAGCGCTGCTGACCGCCGGCGCGATCCAACTCGCGGTTGCGGTGTTCGGCGTCGTCGGCCTCGATCCGTCCCGGGAGGCGGTCCACGCCCAGCGTGATACCGAGCAGTCACCCGCGCCGGATGCGGAGCGAATTGCGTTGCCGCGCCGCGCGATCTGGCTCGTCGGTGCCACGCTGATGGCGATCTACATGCTCGACTCCGCGGTGTCGACGTGGAGCACCGTCTACCTCACCAACGCCTTCGACAACCTCGCCCACCTCGCCCCGCTGGGGTATGCGCTCTATCAGGTCACCACCCTGCTGTCGCGCCTGGTGACCGACCGCCTGGAAATACGGGTGGGCATCACCTGTCTGGCCCTGGCAGCGATCGGCATCGGCGTCGCCGGCTGTGTGGTGATCGCCGCCGTCCCGGCCTTCGCCGGGGCGATCGTGGGCCTGGCCATCGCCGGCATCGGCGGCGGCATCCTGATCCCCGTGACCTTCGCCGCGGCCGGACGCATCCTGCCCGCACGCCGGGACGAGGTCATCGCACGGGTGAACCTCTTCAACTACGCGGGCGTCATCCTGGGCGCGGTGATCATCGGCGCCATCGCATCGGGCTCCGGGATCGGTCTCGGGTTCCTGATCCCCGCGGCCGGTCTCGTCGCGGTCATCCCACTGGCGCGACGCATCGACTCGACGCGCTGGCGTCCGGCCCCGAGCGCGGTGTGATGACCAGCCACCAGACCACCGAGCGGGGCGTCCGCGGACGCAGCCGTCAGCGTCGGCAGAAGCTGCTCGACGCGACCATCGAGATCATGGCCGAACAGGGGCTCGCCGCCGTCACCCACCGGGCGGTGGCCGCCGCGGCCGGGTTACCGGCCTCGTCGACGAGCTACTTCTTCGAATCGATCGACGAGCTCATGGCCGAAGCGGTGACCGAGGCGATGGACCGCGAGGTCGCCCGGCTCGGCGCACTCGAGGGCGCGTTCGGTGACGGTCCCGCGTCGGCGGGCCGGTTGATCGGCAGCTTCGTCGACTTCATCCGCAGCGAACACGACCCGCACACCGTCGCCCAGTTCGAAATCTACCTCTACGCCTCGCGCAAGCCGGAGCTGCGCGAACGGGTCGTCACGATCATCGAGGCCACCCGCGAGATCGCCCGCCGAGCGCTGAATGCCGCAGGTGTCGAGAACCCGCTGGCCGCCGACGCCATGCTCGCGATGATCGACGGATTCTCGCTGCATCGCATCGCCGATCCCGACAGCACCGACGTCGAGGGCCTACTCCTCGGTCTCCGCGCGCTCCTCGTCGGGCTGTCGGCGCTCGAGGTGGTCGGCGATTCCGATCCTCCGGGTCAGCGCTGATCAAGACCCTCCGGGTCAGCGCTGATCAAGACCCTCCGGGTCAGCGCTGATCCAGGTACGCCCGGATCATGTCCTCCAACTCGGCCAGCAACGCCGTGTCCGGGGTGGTCGCACCGTCCTCACCCACCGCACTGAACGCCTCGTGCATCACCGCGTCGGCCGCGGCGAACACGGTGCGCGCCACCGTCATATCGCATCCGGTCAGTCCACACGCCTGCATCAGCTCACACACCTTGACCGCCATCCGTGCCTTGTGCGCACGGCTGGGTCCACCGGGCAGCCGCGCGATGGACCGCACGATCTGCACGCTGCGTTCGTCGGTGTAGATCCCCGCGATGTGACCGATCACCTCGGCGACCGGGTCGGCGATCTCCTCGACCTCGATGCGATCGATGACGTCGTCCATCAGGTTCTCGATGCGCTCGTGGTAGCGGGCGACGAGGGCGGCGGCGATCGCGTCACGGTCGGGCAGATACTGATGCAGGGCGCCGACCGAGAGCCCCGCCTCCTCGGCCACCCTGGTCAGGGTCAGCGCGTCGACACCCTCGCGCACCGCGATCCGGTCGGCGGCCGCGAGGGCCTTGCTGACCTTCTCGCGTGATCGCGACTGGGTGGGCGTGCGCTTCAGGGGTACCGACGAAAGATCGTCTGTCGGCGGAGCGGCCGGAGCCGGCTCGTCTGGAGCGGAATACACCGGCCCACCATATCCGCCGAACGTCGAGCGACACACAACCAAACTTGACTTTGGTTTTCCGTCCACTCACGCTGTTGTGCGTGACAGTCGACACCACCGTTCTGCGCGAACGCGTCGCCGCAATGTCCCGCCACCTCGGCGAACGCGGGCTCTTCATCGGTACCGCGGGCAACGTCAGTGCCCGGGTCGACGGGGTGGTGGCCATCACCGCATCCGGGATCGATCTCACCTCCGCAGACGCCGACGAGGTCACCGTCGTCGACCTCGACGGCGCGGTACTCGACGGTCATCTGTCGCCGAGTTCCGAGGTGGATCTGCATCTCGGGGTGTACCGGCAGCCGCAGTTCGCGGGCCTGTCCGGGGGGGTGCACACCCACTCCCGATTCGCGACGGCGCTGTCCATCGTGTGCACCGAGTTGCCGGTGATCCACTATCAACAGCTCTCCCTGGGCGGATCGCTGCGTGTCGCGCCGTTCGAGACCTTCGGCACCCCCGAGCTCGCCACGGCGGTGCACTCGGCGCTGAGCGGACGCCTCGCGGCACTGATGGCCAATCATGGTGCGGTGGCTCTCGGCAACGATCTCGCCGCCGCCGCCGACAACGCGCTGCTCCTCGAGTGGTTGTGTGAGATCTATTGGCGCGCACATGCCATCGGTGCGCCCCGTACTCTGAACGAGTCCCAGCAGCACGGCGTCATCGAGCATGCGCTGCGCATCGGATACGGCGGCACGAAGGAGATCGGATGACCGCAACACCCGGGCGTCAACTGGCCACCGGTCGCACCGCCGACATCTTCGAGTGGGGTCCCGACCGGGTCGTCAAGGTGTTCACCGGGGCCCTCGACGACGCCGCCATCGCCACCGAGGTCCGCGATTCGATCGAGGCGAATACGTTGGGCATCACCCCGATTCGCTGTCACGGCACCGCTGCGCTCGACGACGGGCGGGTCGGAATCGTCTTCGATCGTCTCCACGGGGTGGCCCTCACCACCGTCGCCGAACGACGCCCCTACCGCATCCCGGCGGTGGCCCGGATGCTCGCCGCCGAGCACGCCCGCATCCACGCCGCCCGCAGCGACGTCTTCCCCGATGTGCGGGAGGTGGCCGTCTCGCTGCTCGACACCGCTCCGTTGTCCGACCTCGACGACCCCGAACGCGACGTGCTGCGCCGTCGAATCCGCGCACTGCCGAGTGGTGATTCGGTGCTGCACCTGGACTTCCATCCGCTCAACGTGTTCGAACACGACGGCGGACTGGCCACGATCGACTGGCAGTCGGCAGCGCTCGGCGACCCCGCCGCCGACGTCGCCGCGACGTCCTTGCTGTTCACCGAAGCCGAATTGTTCCCCGGTATCTCGGCGCTGCAACGCGTTGTCTACCAATCGGTTCGGCGGGTGATGTTGCGGTTCTACCTCGCCGAATACCGACGCCGCACCGGGATCGGAGCCGAGCGGATCGCGCCGTGGATGACCACGGCCCGCATCCTGCGCCTGGGTTGGCTCAACGTCGAGAGCGAACGTACCGACCTACTCGCCCGCATCCGGGCCGACCTCGGCGGGACCGATCCTTCCGGGACCGGCCGATGAGTCCCGCACCTCGGTTGCGGCGCAACGACTTCGGCGGTCGCACGACGACGGTCGATGTTCTGGTCATCGGTGGCGGCATCACCGGTGCGGCGATCGCCTATGAAGCGGCGAGCCGCGGACTCGACGTCGCGCTCGTCGAACGGTCCGATTTCGGCGGTGCGACGTCGGCGGCGACGGGCAAACTGATCCACGGCGGACTGCGATACCTCAAGCAGTTCGATATCCGGCTGGTGCGCGAATCCCTGGCGGAGCGGCGGACCCTGATGTCGATCGCCCCGAACCTGGTCTCACCGATCCCGATGGTGCTGCCCGATCCCGGCATCGTCGAACGCCTCGGACTGACTACCTACGACCTCCTCTCGGCCGACCGCAACCGGATCGGCGATCCCACCAAACACATTCCGCGCCATCGCATTCTCGATCACGACGAGCTCGCCGCGCGCGGCCTGGCCGACCTGCATTCCGGCGCCCTGTTCCACGACGCGATGATGGCCTTCCCCGAACGCCTCACCCTGGCCTTCCTGCGCAGTGCCGCCGAGCACGGGGCCCTTGTCGCCAATGGTGTTGCGGTGCAGACGATCATCGGTGGCGGTGGACGTGTGGTCGGGGCGCACATCTGCGATCGGCTGACCGGGGAGGTCGGTGAGGTGCGCGCCCGCGTCACCGTCAACGCGACCGGGCCGTGGGCGCGCGACGTGCTGGCGGCCAGTCCGCTCACCGAAACCCTCGCCGGACCACCGCCGACGGTCCGGTCCGAAGGCATCTATCTCGTCACCCGTGAACTGTCGACGACGATGGTGCTCACCGTTTCCGGGCACGGACATTTCAGTTTCGCGCCGTGGCGTGGGCTCTCACTGATCGGGCCGACCGAGACCCCGTACCGGGGCGCGGTCGAGGACTGGCGACTGACGCGCGCGTCGATCGAGACCTTCCTCGACGCGATCAACTCCGCATCGATGGTCCCGGTCCGGCTCGATCTCGACGACGTCGTCGCGGCCTACGGCGGCTTGCGACCACTGACCGAGCAGAACGGCGAGGACACCTACAACGCCAGTCGCGCTTCGGAACTCGTCGACCACCGCAGGGACGGACTCGCCGGCATCGTCACCGCGACGGGCGGCAAGTACACCAATTCGCGGGCCTTCGCACAGAAGGCGGTCACCACGCTGAGCGAGCGTGAGGGACTGTCGGTACGCCGGAGTTCCAGCGTGTCAACACTTCTCGCGGGCTGCCTACCCACCGGCGAGCACGTCCGGCAGGCCGGCGGGCTCGATGCACGGACGGTCGCGATCGTCGAGCAGATCTTTGGCAGCGACGCCGACGACGTGCTGGCGACGGCCATCGAGCGCCCGGACCTGGCGCGCACGGTCACCCACGACGGCATCCCCCTCGCGGCCGTGGCCCACTCCGCGCGACACGAATCGCCACGCACCCTGCTCGATCTGCTGCTGCGACGCACCGGCATCGGGACCGTGGGTCGGCCCGCCGACGACGACCTCACCGAGATGGCACAGATCGCCGGCGCCGAGCTCGGATGGGACGCGGCGCGAATCACCCGTGAGATCACCGATGCGCGCGCCGGCCTGGGCGTCCCGGTGGATTGACCGGGTCGTCGGGAATAGGCCCTGGTGGGTCGGCCTTGACAGGTATATGAGTACACACGAGATCACTCTCGAGAACTTCGGAGCCACCGTCGAACAGGACGGCATCGTGCTCCTCGATTTCTGGGCCGGCTGGTGCGGGCCCTGCCGCCAATTCGCGCCGGTCTTCGACAAGGCCGCCCAAGCCCACCCCGACATCACCTTCGGCAAGATCGACACCGAGGCGCAGCAGCAGCTCGCCGGGAGCCTGGGTATCCGTTCGATCCCCACGCTGATGGCCTTCCGCGACGGCGTCCTCGTCTTCAATCAGCCCGGCGCGCTACCCGCAGCGCAGTTCGAGCAACTCATCGACGCCGTGGAGGGCCTCGACATGGACGAGGTCCGCGCCGAGATCGCGAAGTCGGAGTCGGATCAGACCTCGTCCTGACCCCATCAAGCGGTCGGGGACCCACCCGGCTCGAGGTAGGCGACGATGGCGTCGGCGAGTCCGCGACGCGCGACGTCGAGGTCGCTGTAGCTGCCGAGTTGTTTCTCCGAGACCACCCCCCGCATTGCGCCGGGTAAGAAGGCGGCCACCGCCGTCACACGCTGTGGGTCGATCGTGAGATCGCCGAATGCGTTCTGGCAGGCGGTGTTCCACTGCGGCGCCCACGAGCGCAGTTCGGTGGCGGTCTGCGGGTAGAGGCGTTCGAGTTCTGCGGACTCGCGCGGCAGAGCGGCGCGCAGGGTCTCGATCGCGCGCGAGTCCGGCGCGGTGAGTCCCTCGTACATCAGGTCGACGATGGCGTGAACACGCTCGCGCAGCGAGGTGTGGTGGTCGAAGGCGCGCACCGGTAGGGTGCCCCGGCGCTCCGCGGTACGGCGCAACACCGCCGCCCAGAGCCCGTCGATGTCGCCGAACTGGTATTTGACCGCTCCCCAGGTCGCCCCGATGTCCTTGGCGATGCGGTTGCCCGAGACCGATCCCGGATCACCGGTGGCCAACGACGCCACCGCGGCGTCGAGCATCGCGTCGCGTGTGGCCTGTCCCCGCTTGTTGGGGCGACGCACCGCAGCCTCTGTCATGACCTGGAGCCTACTGCGCGAGTCTTTTCGTAGAACCCTTTTGTATTTTTTCGGAGAGGGTTCTACTTTTCTGGTGGGAACATCGCTCGCGACAGCCCGCGGGCGAGGCGAACTGCCGGAAGGACCCGAGGTGGCCAAGACTCCGTTGTCGATGGAACCGACCGGCTGGTTCCAGGTCGCGTGGTCGGCGGAGATCGAGGTCGGCGCGGTTGTCCGGATGACCTATTTCGGCCAGGAGATGGTCGCGTGGCGGTCGGCGTCGGGCCGGGTCTCGGTCTTCGACGCCTACTGCGAACATCTCGGCGCCCACCTCGGATACGGCGGACATGTCGAGGGCGAGAACCTCGAGTGCCCGTTTCACGGCTGGCAGTGGAACAGCGAAGGGCGCAACGTGTGCATCCCGTACGAGGCGCGCCCGAACAAGGGCCGCCGTATCCGTAGTCACCCGGTCGTCGAGCGCAACGAGTCGATCTGGATCTGGTACGACAAGCACGGTCGCGCACCGTATTTCGAGGTGCCCGACATCTTCACCGCGTTCGGGGACCACGCCGACGCCGCGCGCCGCTACTATCCGCCGGTGCCGGCGGCGATCCGCTGTTGGCGCGGGCTCGAGCTGCACCCGCAGTACGTGCTGGAGAACGGCGTCGATTTCGCGCATTTCCTCTTCGTGCACAAGACACCGTTCATGCCGGAGTTCACCCGGCACGACTTCGACGGCCCGGTGTCCTATGTCGACTTCACCATCGCGTTCGAGGAGGGTAAGACCCTCGAGAATGCCGGCAGCGGAGTCTATTCCATCAACGCCGGGCTCGGCTGCTCGGTGACGAGGTCCTGGGGCATGATCGAGAACCGGACGATGCCCGCGGTCACCCCGGTCGACGAGCACACCTGCGACGTCCGGTTCACCGTGTGGATCGGCCGCAAACCCGGCGAGGAGAACGCCACCGGGATGACCCCCTACGGGCAGACGATGGCCGACCTGGTCATCGAGCAGTTCGCCGCCGACGTCGAGATCTGGTCGCACCAGCGCTACTCTGACCCACCGGCGTTGTCCCGCAAGGAGTTCGCCGGGTTCACCGCCCTTCGACGCTGGGCTGAGCAGTTCTACCCCGACGGCGAGGATCTGGGAACCGACCCACGCATGCCGCACAGTGGGGCCATCGTTCCGTTGCATCCGTCCGCGCACGTGACCAACGCCTGATCCCCGACACCACACCACGGCGAGAGGTAATCCCGATGAGCCTTCCCATCCGCGTATTCCAGGTCGCCACCGGCAATCTGGGCACCGAGACCATCGGCCGCATCCAGCGCCACCCGGATCTCGAGCTCGTCGGGCTGCACTGCTACACCGAGGACAAGATCGGCCGCGACGCCGGTGAGATCGTCGGGATGGAACCGATCGGAGTGCGCGCCACCGGGTCCGTCGCGGAGATCATCGCCGCGCGCCCGGACGTGGTGACCTTTCACGGTGTCTTCCCCGACGAAGACCTCTACGTGGCGGTCCTCGAAGCGGGGATCGACGTCGTGACCACCGCCGACTGGATCACCGGCTACCACCGCGACACCAACCACCCGCATCCATCGGGGCGACGCGTCAGCGAGGTGATCGCCGATGCCTGCGCACGTGGCGGGGCAACCTTCTACGGGACCGGGATGAATCCGGGGCTTTGTCAGATCCTCGGCATCGTCAATTCCGCCGACGTCGCCGACATCGAGAACATCACCGTCACCGAGTCGGTCGACGTGTCCTGCCATCACTCCGCGCAGACCTGGCGAGAAGTGGGTTACGGCCTGCCCGTGGATGATCCGCGTCTGCCGGACATGTTGTACAAATACACCGCGGTCTTCGCCGACTCGGTGTATCTGATGGCCGACGCCTTCGACCTCCCACTCGACGAGGTCACGTTCGGCTATGAGCTCGGCGCCTGCACCAAGGACGTCGATCTCGGCTGGTATCAGCTACCGAAGGGATCGTTGGGCGGCAGCTACATCCGGTATCAGGGCATGGTCGGCGGGGTCCCGCGTGTGGAGTCCCACCTCGAGTGGCAGATGACGCCGCACACCGATCCCTCGTGGGACATCAAGGGCTGCTACCTGACTCAGATCCAGGGCGATCCCTGTGTCTACAACAAGCACATGATCTTCCCGCGGCCCGGCGTCGATCTCTCCGATCCGCAGAATTTCGCGTCGATCGGGATGACGGTCACCGGAATGCCCGCGCTGCATGCGATCCGCGCGGTCGTTGCCGCGCCGCCCGGTATCGTCACCAGCGCCGACCTGCCTCTGCGTGCGTTCGCCGGACGCTTCGCCTGGTGAGAGCCTCGCGCGCAGGCATCGTCAGACAAGCGACATGCCCCGATCCTCACCGAGGATCGGGGCATGTCGCGTGATGTTCTACTTGACGCCGCTGAAGATGTACTGCAGCACAGCGAGCACGGTGTCGTTGGATTGGATCGCGTTCCACAAGATGTTGTCGATCATGATGGCTCCCCCTTTCACGTGAGACAGGACCACAGAATACAGAACAAACCTGACAGTTGAACCCCGGACTGTAACGGTAGGGACGCGATCGTGTCGTCACCAATCGGGGCCTTCCCGTTCCGGACGTACACCGTGGTAGATCCCACGCCGCACGATGACCGGCCAGAGCACCCTCTCGACCGCCCACGCGGGGAACCGGAACGCGCGGCCGTTCGGCGCGAACACCTGCAGACCGTCGCTCTGCGGGCCGAGAACCGACCCCCACTGTCGGGGTGGCGGCCGATAGGTCCGCAGCCGGCCGCCCCGTAGGTGGGCACGGACGTTGTGGGCGACCAGCCGGTCGGCGCGATTGCGTGCCGACGACCTCAGCGGATCGGTGGCGGCGACGTCGCCGACAGCGAAGATGTTCGGATACAACGGGTTCTGCAGGGTCGGCGTCACCTGCACGAAGCCGTCGTCGTCGAGCAGCGCAGTCGGCAGTCCGTCGGTGTTGGGGGCGGTGCGGCCGACCGCCCACACCACGAGGTCGGCCTGCGCCGGGGGCTGGCCGGTGGACCAGTGCACGGTGCCTGCGTCGAGTCGGGTCGTGTCGACGTCGTCGAGGACGGCGCGATGGTCGGGGTGCAGTCGAACACCAGCGCGTTCGAGACGTTCACCGACGGTGCGCCAGGTGCGCGGATGATGCGTCCGCAACGGCGATGGACCGGGAAAATACAAGTCCACCTTGGTATCCGGGCTGTGGGCGGCAATGTTGGCGGCCGCACTGACCGCCGACGCCCCGCCGCCGACGACGATCACCGAACGCGCCTGGCGGACCTGCCGATGATGGTCGGCCAATTCCGCGGACACCTGCTTCTCGTCGCGGAACCGGGTGGTCCGCCAGAACCCGTTGGTGACGCCGGTCGCGATGACCAGGGCATCATACGACTCGTCGAGGGTCGTGCCGTCGGGCCGGGCGACGGTGAGTCGCCGCACGTCGGGGTCCAGTGACGTGATGCGTCCGTGCACGATCGTCGCGGCGTCGAGCGCGCGATATCGCCGGTAGGGCAACGCATATTCGTGTGCCCACGCCTCGGGACGGGTCAACCGCATGCCGAGTTCCTGCCCGCTGATCAGACCCGGTGCGACGGTGATCCCGACGACGTCGGCGCGACGTGCGAGGTGGATCGCAGTGAGGGTGCCGGTGTCGCCGAGCCCGGCGATCACCACCCGTGGTCTGCTCACGCCGGATCGGTCTGCACGGTCGGTCGTGGTGGCCAGGGCACGAACTTCGACACCCGGCCGATCACTCTCGCATAGTCGGGGCGCCGGTCGAGGCTGCGCCGTTCCATCATCGGAATGCTGGCGCCGAGGAACATCGCCAGCATCACCACCGCGCCGGCGAACATCCACCACGCGTCGGAAGGAGCTGCCGCCACCCCGAACAACGCCAGCGACAACCAGAATCCGAACTCGCCGAAGTAGTTCGGGTGTCGCGACCACGACCACACCCCGCGATCCATGACCGCTCCGGCCGGGGCCGTCGCAACGAACGCATGCAGTTGACGATCGGCGACGGTCTCGAGACCAAGTGCGGCCACCCCGACCACCAGCGCGACCGCGGTCAGCCACGGCACCTCGGTATCCGGTTGGCGTACCGCGATGTATGCGGGCATCAGCGCGAGAAACACCTGCAGCGTCGGGATCAGATGAATCGCGGTGAGATCGACGACGACCTCGGCACGTCCGGCCTGATCGCGCAACATCGGGTACCGCCAGTCTTCATGATGGAGCCCGGGAAACCCCCTGGCCCAGTTGACCGTCAGGCGGACCGACCATGCCACGACCAGCGCGGTGAGCAGCCAGCAGTGCACCGCCGCGATTCCCGCGTCGCCCTCGACCCACCACCACACCACCAGCAATGGCGGGATCACGCTCCAATATGCGTCGTAGAAGCTCGAATTGTGTTGTGCCCGACTGAAGATGAAGACCACCAGCGTCGCGAGGACGTCGGCGATCAATGCGTTCAGCCATGGCATCGACAGGTGCGGACCCCACAAGAGCCAGACCAGACCGACCACGATGGCGATGGTGTAGGCGATTCCGATACGCAGGAAGCCGGCTGATCGAGTCATCGGTCTGATCGTACGGGTCGACGGTCACGTGTACGGGTGAAATCGCCATCGCCCGATTCCCCTACAGATCGACATGCACCCCGGTGAGCTTCTCCGCGCACTCCCACAGCTGCCGACCCAGCACGGGGTCGGTGGCCTTCTCGGCCAACGGGATCTGGACCGGCGGACCGCTGAAACCCATGGCGCCACGCGGGCCGTAGTACTGACCGCCGAGCACCGCCGGATCGGTGGCGGCACGCACGGTGATGAGCGCCCCACCGGAGGGCTCCATGATGAAGGTGCGCCGCAGCCAGCGCAGTGACGGTGTGGTGAACAGCCACTGCAGGAGTGCGTTCTGATCGCGCATGACACCGGACTGTGTGGCACCGGGATGCGCGGCCACCGACAACGCGCGCTGCCCGGCGTGGGTGAGTCGCCGCTGCAATTCGACCGCGTACACCAGCTGCGCGAACTTGGCGCGGGAATATGCACGCGCGGCGGTGAACCCGCGGTCCATGGTCAGGTCGTCGAAGTCGATGAGGCCTGCGCGATACACCTTGGAACCGACCGTCACGAAGCGCCCGGCCTCGGCGGCGGTCACCGCGCCGAGCAGCAAACCGTTGAATGCGTAGTGGCCGAGGAAGTTGGTGCCGAAGTCCATCTCGAAGCCGTCCACGGTGAGTTCGCGACGCTGGCGCATCAGGCCCGCATTGTCGACCACGAGGTCGATGACCGGGTACTCGGCACAGAGCTTCTCCGCACATTCCCGTACCGACGCAAGATCACTGAGGTCCAGGCGAGCGATGTCGAGGTCGGCGTCGGGCACGCTTGCCGCGATGGTGTCACGAGCCTCGGCGGCGGAGCGCGGGTTGCGGCAGGCCAACACCACTCGCGCACCCAATCCGGCGAGCTGACGTGCGGTTTCCAACCCGATCCCGGAGTTGGCGCCGGTCACCACCGCCACCCGCCCGTGTTGCGAGGGGGCGTCCGCCAGACCCCAACCTTTACCGCTCATCGTTGCCCCTCCTGACCTGTTTTGTGCCCTTTGGGTATCACACAGCGGAAATGTCGGTGTCGGATGGGCGGTGCCGACGCGATGGCGACAGAATGTGGAGGTGCCCACCGAGCGCGTACCCCCGTCGCCGTCGCGTGTCGCGCGAGTGCGGTCGGCACTCGCGTACGCGGTCGTGGCTCTGTGCGTCGTGCTCGGGCTCGCGGCCTGCGCGGGCACCCATGACGCGGCGCAACCCCCGGTGCCCGTGGCACCCGCCGGACTCCGGATTCAGCGCATCGACTACCCGGTGCCCCACCCCGATCCGACTCAGAACTGGATGGACCTGTATCTCCCCGACCATCAACACCTGAGCCGGATACCGCTGGTGATCCTGATCCACGGTGGTGGATGGGGCAAGACCATCGGCGCAGGCAGCTTCAACGTCTTCGCCGCCAGCGTCGCCGACCGCGGAGTGGCGGTACTCAACGTCGAGTACCGGCGTGTGGGCAGCGGCGGTGGCTGGCCGACCACATTCTCCGACGTCGCCGCCGCCGTCAATGACATCCCGGCCGTGGCCCGGGACTACCCGATCATCGATACACGACGATCCGTGGTGGTCGGTCACTCTGCAGGCGCCCAGCTCGCGGTGTGGACCGCCACCCGCGATTACCGCAGCGTCGACGCTCTCGGTGTACCGGTGAGATATCGGCCCGCGGTGGCGATGTCGATCGCCGGGCC
>NZ_MVPX01000421.1:0-6587 GCF_002043085.1 Gordonia sp. i37
ATCTCGACCCGCAGGTCCCGGTGATCGGGCTCGTCGGCAGCCTCGACACCACAGTGCCGGCGATTCTCACCCAGGACTACGTCACCGCCGACACCGCGGTCGGCGGCAATGCCCGACTCATAGTCTTTGCCGGACAAACCCATTCGTCGGTCGTTTCGCCGTCGTCAAGAACCTTCGATCGCCTCGTGGACGAAATCGTCGCCGCCGTCGGCCTGACGGCACCGGCGCACGACGATCGCTGATCGATCGCCCCGCATACGAATACAGATTCCACGCCAGCGGACCCTCGACCCCGAAAATCAGGGTTTTCGGCCAACTTGGTGGAATCTGTATTCGTATGACACAACCGCGGCGGTCGAGAGGCCACCGGTGATACCGCTCAGGCGGGGACGGTTTCCTTCTGCTCGGGAGCGGCACTGAACTCCCCGGCCGGCGTGAACCGGGCCAGCACATCGTCGGCGGGCTCGCCGGCCACCGCGGAGATGAAGCCCAACACGTCGTCGCGAGACTTCAACGACAGCAACGGATTCGGATCGGACAGCAGACCGAACAGGGCGGAGGCGATGTCGGTGTTCACCGCCGCCGCCGGGAACGCGAGCTCGAGGTGGGTGGCGAAGTCCGGATCGCCGAGGTACAGACGGGTGACCTCGGTGGCCGCGTGACCACGTCGCTCCCAGTGCTTTTCGAACTCGCTGGTCAGCCAGTTCTCGTCGAGGGCGGCATTCGGGTCATCGGCCAACCGGGCGCGCGCCGCCTTCACCAGTTCGGCAACCTGGATGAGGGTGTTCGCCGCACCCTGGCCCGCAACCGGGTCGACGGCGATCGCGGTATCGCCGATGGCGGCGACCACATGACCACTTGCGGTGTGTCCGACGGCCTTACGAACCGTCGGAGTCACCGCGCCGGTCAGCCAGGAGTACGGATCGGACTCGATCACCTGCAGTTGCGAGACCACCGGGGCGTCCTTCGGGAAGAATTTCTCGAAGATGTCGAGGACGGTCTGGCGTGCCGATCGTGCGTCGACGACGTTGTCGATGAGCGGAGCCCACTGCCCGTCGGGCTTGGCGAACACGATGAACGACCACGTCGATCCGGCATCCTTGTGCAGGAACGGGCCGACGAAGATCTCGCCGTTGTCGCTGTCGAGATTGAACAGCGAGTGCTGCCCGCCCTCGCGCGAGCGGTAGGCGAATGTGTCCGGGCCGTGGTCGACACCCTCGAGGGTCACCTGCAGAAGCCGGCGCTGCGGCTCGTGATAGTGCGTGCGCGATTCGTCGACTTCGAACAGTGCCGACAGGCCACCCTTGCCGGTGGCCACGAGGGTGACGTCATGGGCACCGGCGATCTCGTCGAGGCGAGCGGCGTCGATATGCCCCACCTCGAAACGACCGCCACGGTCCAGGAAACGGCCGAGCCGGTCGTCGGCCCGCAGTCGCAGATCCACCGCCTGCGCGACATAGCCGTAGTCGGGATTAAATGCGAGCACATCGGCGCGCTCCTCGCCTATACCCGCGTGCAGCCGAACGCTGATGCCGGTGGTGTTACCGACCTCGTAGAGATCCTCGATGATCTCCGCGTCCCACTCCCGCGGCTTGCCGAACAGCACGCCCACGCCCGTCGGCGGCACCTTGTCGCGGAGCTCTTCGCGGTTACGGTCGCTGTAGAGGGTGACCTCGAAACCGGCGTCGGCGAACCCGAGCGCCGCGCTGGTCCCGGCAAGCCCAGCGCCCACCACCGCCACCGACCTCTTCCGCGCTTCCCCGGTGTGCTGATCTGTCATGTGTTGTCCTCTCCCTTGTCGAACTCGTGGTCCGCTCGGATTCGATGTCGCGGATCACGCGCCGCGAGTGGCCCGAGCGGGCAGGCGCCAGCCAGCCTGCCGCGTTCGCAGGAACGGCAATAGGATTTCGTTCAGTGCAATCCCATCGGTCGCCTACAGGGAAAGATGAGGTCAGGGCGACGCGCATCAGAAGGGCACATGTCGGATTCGCGAAATTCATGTGATGTTATTCACTTGGGAACGTACGTCCAGAATTGTCTCAGCGACCCGCAAGGTGGCGCTGATACTGTGACGCTTGATCACGGATAGATCACGACGGTCTTCGGGTGCGACGACGCATCCGCACGTCGGCCGTGTCGCGGACCACCCCGCGCAACGTGGCGATCATCCGTCCCGAGCAGCCGTTCGAGAGTTGAGGAATGACGACAGCACTCACGCGCGCGACCACCACCGGCGTGCAGACGCAGGCACCTTCGGCCAGCGCCCCGTCCGTCGGGCAGCGCTCCAAGCGGGCCTACCTGCACCACGTCGACCTCATCCGCGCGACGACGTTCTCCCTCGTCATCTTCGTACACTGCCTCACCCAGACCACCGACGAGTTCACCAGCCTGCCGGTCAACACCACCTCGATGCTGTTGCACTTCACCCGCAACACCTTCTTCGCGCTCACCGGCTTCGTGCTGATGTACCAGAACTTCGACAAGCGTGACTTCTCGACGTTCGCCTTCTGGCGTCGGCGCATCAAGCTCGTCATCTTCCCCTACGTGATCTGGTCGTTCATCTACTGGGTCGTCGAGGACATGTGGGTACACGGACGGCTTCGCGAGGTCCCGACGAGCCTCAACGAGTTCGGCAAACTCGCGATGTGGGGCCTGTCGGGCTTCCAGATGTACTTCCTGTTCGTGATGTTGCAGGTCTATCTACTCTTCCCGTTGGTCCTGTGGCTGGTGCGGGCGACCGTGGGCAAGCACAAGTGGGTGCTGCTGGCCAGCCTCGCCGCGCAACTCGCGATCACCGCCACCATCACCTATTGGGAACCGCCGGCCTCGATCGCCACCTACTGGTGGCACAACTACGCGACCTTCATCCCGTACCAGTTCTTCATCCTCTACGGTGCGGTCGCCGCAGTGCATCGTGAAGAGATCGGGCGCTGGCTCTCCGGAAAGGGCTGGTGGCTGTTCGGCGCGCTGCTGGCCACGGCCGCCCTCGCCTTGGGTACGTACCTCTACGGGGTGTGGTACGACGGAAAGCCGGTGCACGACAACAACTCCGCGTTCTACCCCGCGCTCGTGCCGTTTCTCGTCGTGGCGATGACGTGCCTGTATGCGGTGGCCGCGCATTGGGGTGAGCACTGGCGCGAGATGACGCCTCGGTTCGCCCGCGCGGTCTCGTTCGCCTCCAACCGGTCCTTCAGCGTGTTCCTCTGCCACGTACTGGTGTTGTTCTTCATCCTGTACCCGCAGATGAACGGCAGGCCCGCGATGCTGGTTCTCATCGGCGAGCCCTGGAGCACCTTCGTGGTGTACCTGCTGACCCTGGCCGGCTCGCTGCTTCTCGTCGAGATACTGCGTCACCTTCCCGGCTCGCTCTACGTCACCGGACGCCCACGCTTGCCGATCCCGATGCCGTGGCGTCGAAACCGGGCCTCGCAGAGCTGACCGGGCGCACCGCGAGCACCACGGCCGACGCCGGCCGATAGCCGCTCCGGGCGAGGCATTCCGTCCGCACAGCCGCGCGAATGCACAATGGACCCGTGACGTCATCGGGGACACACCACACCGCTCGGTACCTCGTCACGCTCCTGGTGATCCTCGCGGGTCTCGTCGCGGCGTGCGGCGCACCCGAATCGGCAGGCCCGGCATCATCGCCGGGTGGATCGCCCTCACCATCGGCGCCACCGACGAAGAAGTATGTGGCGCTGGGAAGTTCATATGCGGCGGGACCGGGTGGGACGCGGCTGACCGACAAGCGGTGCATGCGCTCGGCCGACAACTATCCCAGTCTGGTCGCGCGGCGCCTCGGACTCACACTCACCGACGCGAGTTGCTCGGGCGCCGTCGTGGCCGACGTCATCGACCGCGCCCAACCGGGACGGGCGAGTCGACCACAGGTCGACGTGCTCACCCCCGACACCTCGCTGGTGACCGTCACGGTGGGCGGCAACAACATCCACTACGTCGGTCGAGTCATGGCCTACAGTTGCCAGGCGGTCGGCCCGGTCGTCGGGGTACGACCCGACCACTGCAATGCCAAGCCCTCCCCACCTCCGGGTGTGCGCGAATTCGCCCATCTCACCGACGATCTGGTCCGCATGCTGCGTGTGATCCACCAGCGTGCGCCGCGGGCGTCGGTCCTGTTCGTCGACTATCTCCCGCTCGTCGACGGCACGCAGTGCGACCTGCTGCCCTTGACCACCGAGCAGCAGGCCGAAACCGACGCCGTGTATCGCGGGCTGAACGCCGCCATCGCGACCGCGTCGAAACGCGGTGACGCGCGCGTCGTGGCGGTGTCGACGGCCGGGCGAGACCACGGGGTGTGCTCACCGGTTCCGTGGCTGCTCGGATACCAGGGGCCGGCCCCCTATCACGAGACTCCGGCGGGCAAGGCGGCAATCGCCGACTTGGTGTCCGAATCGGCGCGCGGCACAACCTGATCGGCACTACAGAACCGGATCGTCGCCGTCACCATCCGGTCACCGCCGTCACCAGTGCTCTGGGTCGTGCGAGCAGCGCCTCACGGATCACGTTGCGCGCCTGCGTGATCACCGAGCACTCGCACCGCGCATCCACACCGGTGGCGTCGACACCGAGACTGCGGCACAACGCAATCGCACGCGGGATGTGGAAGTCCTGCGTGATGAGCACCGGACGATCGACGTCGTACACCGTGCGCAGGCGTCGACAGGTGTCGGCGGTATCGAACCCCGCGGGATCGTCGACGATCACCCCCGATGGCACACCGCGCCGCTCGAGATAGGTGCGCATCACCGCAGGCTCGTCTCCGGCGTCGGCAGAACCGTTGCCGGAGTTGATGATCCGAGCAGCCGCACCGGATCGGTACAGGTCCAGCGCGGTGTCGAGACGGCCCCGCACGTAGTCACCGGGTTCGCCGTCGGAGACCAGGGACCCCAACACGACGACCGTCGAGCCGCGAGGCACCCGATCCGGCGCCGGCACACGACCATGGGCAGCGACGAACACCCATGTCGCCGCGACGGTGACGACGAGTTCGACGACGATCAGCGTCACCGGGATCGCACGCCGGGCCGCGCTCCGCAGATCCACCCGCCCACCGTAGCCCGGCCCGCCGACGGGCACCCGGGACCTTTGGCCTGCGTCGATGGATCTCGTGTGGGCGCCTGCCGCAAGAGGCGGTAGTGTGATCCCAGCCACAGTTCGAGTCAGCAGGAGGGGGTGGCCCGCATGCCGTACATGCCGATCACGGAATCGATGTTTCTCATCGCCGAGACCCGCGAGCAGCCGATGCACGTCGGAGGGCTGCAGCTGTTCGTCCCGCGCGAGGGCCAGTCGTCGAACGAGCTGGCCGAGGAGATGGTCGAGCGGTTCTACGCCTGCACCGAGCTGCATTCACTGTTCCGCAAGCGCCCGGCGAGTCCGGCCAGCGTCATGGGATATACCGCGTGGTCGTTCGACGAGGAGATCGACTTCGACTACCACGTGCGCCGCGCCGTCCTACCCCGGCCCGGGCGCGTCCGCGAACTGCTGCGTTACGTGTCGCTGCACCACAGTGCCCTGCTCGATCGCAATCGTCCGATGTGGGAGGTGCACATCGTCGAGGGTCTCGACGACGGCCGCGTCGCGCTCTACACGAAGATCCATCACTCGCTCATCGACGGCGTCTCGGCGCTGCGGATGCTGCAACGGACCCTGTCCACTGATCCCGACGACCGGAACGGGTCGGCGCCCTGGGATCCGGCGCTCTATCGGCGCTCCCGTAAACCCAAGGCGCCGAACCCCTCCCGTATCCCCGTCCTGTCCGGCGCGATGGGACTGGCGGGTGCGGCTCTCGAGGTCGGCGGACAACTCGTCGGCATGGTCCCCGCCACCACCAAGATCGCGTGGACGGCGATGACCAACAAGGACTTCGCCGCACCGTTCCGTCCGGCACCCAAGACGATCCTCGACGTCCCGATCGGCAGTGCACGCCGGTTCGCCGCCCAGCAGTGGCCCACCGAGCGCCTGCGGGCGGTCGCCCAACAGATGGACATCACCCTCAACGACGTGGTCATCGCCATGTGCTCGGGTGCGCTGCGGTCCTATCTGATCGACCGCGACGCCCTGCCGTCGGCGCCACTGATCGCCGCGGTCCCGGTGTCGATGCACCTCGGCGGGCCCGACGGCAAGGACGGCAACTCGATCACCGCGATCCTGGCGAACATGGCCACCGATCAGCCCGATCCCGAGCGTCGGCTGCGTACCCTGGTGAATTCGATGCGCGAGTCGAAGAAGGTGATCCGCGGACTCGCCCCGCTCCAGGCGCTCGCGTACGGCGCCGCGACGATCGCCTCGCTGGCGTTCGCCACCATCCCCGGCTTCGTGCGGTACACGCCGCCGCAGTTCAACATCATCATCAGCAACGTGCCGGGCCCGAGTGAGCACATGTACTGGAACGGCGCTCGCCTCGACGGCGTCTACCCGGTGTCGGTCGCCATGGAGGGCCTCGCACTCAACATCACCGTCACCACGACCGCCGAGCACGTGAACTTCGGCCTGATCGGTGCCCGTAAGGAATTGCCGAGCCTGCAGCGGCTGCTGACCCATCTCGACACCGCCCTCGAGGAACTCGA
>NZ_MVPX01000422.1:0-13548 GCF_002043085.1 Gordonia sp. i37
AAAACCCCCCCCCCGCCGGTACTGACTAGACAGTAAGTTACTGGCGGGTATTCTTTTCTGGACAACTCCGGAGACCGACCGAACGTTACTTAGGTCAGCCTTGGCAGCGCTTGCACGTCCTCAGCAATTACGGTTACCCGTAGTAGACGTCGGACCCCGCGCACGTCAGCCCGCGCCGGAAGGTCTCTAGACAACCAGAGAGGGGCCGTGACGCCGTGAATGCCACGACGATCACCATCGGCACGATTGCCGCGGTCATCAGCCTGTTCTGCTGGGCGTTGTTCCTGCGCGGCGTGTGGACAATGGTCCGCGCCATCGCACAGGGTCAGCGCGTCGACAGTTCACGCTACTTCCCGATCCTCCCGCGACTGTGGACGATGCTCAAGGAGTTCGTCGGCCACACCCGGATGGTGAAGTTCCGAACGGTCGGCTGGGCGCACTGGCTGGTGATGTTCGGCTTCCTCATCGGCGCGATCTTCTGGTTCGAGGCCTACGGGCAGATCTTCGACCCGCATTTCCACTGGCCGGTCATCGGCGCCTGGAACATCTACATCTTCGCCGACGAGGTCCTCGGACTCGGCACGGTCATCGGCATCACCGTGTTGATGATCATCCGCCAGCTCAATCACCCGCGGGTGCCCGAGCGCCTGTCCCGCTTCTCCGGCTCCCGCTTCGGTGCCGCGTACTTCGTCGAGTGGGTGGTGCTGCTCGAAGGTCTGGGCATGGTCTTCGTCAAGACCTTCAAGATCTCGGCCGGCCTCGAGGATCCGCCCATCTGGACCTCCTTCTTCACCCACTACTTCGCGCAGCTCTTCGAAGGGTCGTCGGAGTACTGGGTCACCGGTGCCGCGGTCATCAAGCTGATGAGCGGCATGATCTGGCTGGCCGTGGTGGGCTCCAACATCGACTGGGGCGTGGCCTGGCACCGCTTTGCCGCGTTCTTCAACATCTATCTCAAACGCGAGGCCGACGGCGGCGTCGCACTCGGCGCGGCCAAGCCGATGATGTCGGCGGGCAAGGTCCTCGACATGGAGACCGCCGACCCCGACGTCGACGCCTTCGGCGCCGGCAAGGCCGAGGACTTCTCCTGGAAGGCGTGGCTGGACTTCACCACGTGTACCGAGTGCGGCCGTTGCCAGAGCCAGTGCCCGGCATGGAACACCGGAAAACCGTTGAGCCCCAAGCTGCTCATCATGTCGCTGCGCGACCACGCGCAGGCCAAGGCGCCCTATCTCATCGCCGGTGGACGCACCGACATGGGTGGCGACGAGGTGGGTCTCGTCGACGCCGACGGCAATCCCGACGAGGCCAAGCTCGCCAAGATCCCCGAGGCCGCACGCGCCGAGGCCGCCCGCAAGCTGGTCGGCGAGTCGGCCGGCACCGGGGCGATCGACGGTGAACTCGGTGCGGTCATCGACACCGAAACCCTGTGGAGCTGCACCACATGCGGAGCGTGTGTGGAGCAGTGCCCGGTCGACATCGAGCACGTCGACCACATCATCGACATGCGCCGCTACCAGGTGCTCATCGAGTCGGACTTCCCGACCGAGCTCGCGGGCATGTTCAAGAACCTGGAGAACAAGGGCAACCCGTGGGGCCAGAACTCCTCGGCGCGCACCAACTGGATCGACGAGATGGACATCGAGATCCCGGTGTTCGGCCAGGACGTCGAATCGTTCGAGGGCTTCGAGTACCTGTTCTGGGTGGGTTGTGCCGGCGCCTACGAGGACCGCGCGAAGAAGACCACCAAGGCCGTCGCCGAGCTGCTCGACATCGCCGCAGTGAACTTCCTGGTCCTCGGCGAGGGCGAGACCTGTACCGGTGACTCGGCTCGCCGCGCGGGCAACGAGTTCCTGTTCCAGATGTTGGCGCAGCAGAACATCGAGATGATGAACGAGGTCTTCTCGACCGCTCCACAGCAGCGCAAGAAGATCGTCGTCACCTGTGCGCACTGCTTCAACGCGCTGGGCAACGAGTACCCGCAGCTGGGCGCAAAGTACGAGGTCGTACACCACACGCAACTGCTGAACCGCCTGGTTCGGGAGAAGCGTCTGGTACCCGTCGCGCCGCTGGGTGAGGGCGTGACCTATCACGACCCCTGCTATCTCGGTCGCCACAACAAGGTTTACGACGCCCCGCGCGAGCTGATGGCGGCCTCCGGGTCGAACCTGCGGGAGATGCCGCGCCACGGCGAACGGTCCATGTGCTGCGGCGCCGGTGGCGCCCGCATGTGGATGGAAGAGCAGATCGGCAAGCGCATCAACATCGACCGGGTCGACGAGGCGCTCGACACTCTCGGCGACAAGATCGGCGGCGACGTCCCGCAGAAGGTCGCCACCGGTTGCCCGTTCTGCCGCGTGATGCTCACCGATGGTGTGACCGCTCGAACCTCGGGCACCGAGAACGAGGGCAAGGTCGAGGTCGTCGACGTCGCACAGTTGCTGCTCGAGTCGGTCACGCGTGGGGCCCCCGAGGTCAAGCGTGGTGGACGTTTCCTCGGTCCGATTCCCAAGCCGGCACCGGAGCCGGAGCCCGAACCCGAGGAGGAGAAGGCTCCCGCCGCGGCCGCCGCATCTGCTGGTGCCACGACCGAGGCCAAGCCGAAGCCGAAGGTCGGCCTGGGCATGAAGGGCGGCAAGAAGCCCGGTGCTGCCAAGGCCGCCCCCGCGGATTCGGGTGAGACCGCCTCGGGTGACGCCGCTGCGGCCGAAAAGAAGCCCGCGGCCAAGGGATTCGGGATGAAGGGCGGCAAGAAGCCGGGCGCCGCCGCGAGCTCCGCCCCGGCGCCTGCTGCCGACGCCGGCTCGACCGAGACCGGCTCAACCGAGGCCGCAGCTGCCGAAAAGAAGCCCGCCGCCAAGGGATTCGGCATGAAGGGCGGCAAGAAGCCCGGCGCCGCCGCGAAGTCCGCTGCGCCCGCACCGGCCGAGCAAGAGTCGTCGGCCGCGGTCGCCGACGCCGCCACCGAATCCGGTGAGACCAGCGGTGCTCCGAAGAAGGCCGCCGCCAAGGGCTTTGCGATGAGTGGCGGCAAGAAGCCCATGAAGAAGCCGGGGGGCGCTGCGAAGGCCCCGGCGCAACCGAATGCGGCCGCTGCCGATGCCGGAGTGACCGCACCCGCGGAAAACCAGGTGGACGACGCCGATTCCGCGCCCGACGCCGCGGCGACCGCCGACACCGAGTCGGCAGGTTCGGTGAGCGCGGTGACCGAAGCGAGTACCGCCAAGGCCAAGGGTTTCGGCATGGCCGCAGGCAAGAAACGCCCCGGCGCGAAGGCCGCCGCGGCGGCTGCACCCGCCGCACCCGCGACAGCGCCCGAAACAACGCCGACAGCGCCCGCTGAGGAGCCGACGGCGCCCGAAGCACCGCCGACAGCGCCCGAAACAACGTCGACAGCGCCTGAGGAGACCGCGACAGCGCCTGCTGAGGAGCCGACGGCGCCTGCCGAGGACGAAACCCCTGCGGCGTCGTCCGACGGATCGGCGTCCAACGGATCAACATCGGACGATCGGACGATCGGCGAGGTCGGTGCGTCGAAGGCCAAGGGCTTCGGATTGGCCGCGGGCAAGAAGCGGCCCGGTCACCGGTCGTGACGATCGACGCCTGAATATCCGCTCACAACGAGCCCGCCCGGTTGATTCCGGGCGGGCTCGTTGCTTTCGGCTCGTCGAAGCGCTGTCGGCGCCATGGGGAGCGCTGTCGGCGAAGTGGAGGGCGCCGTCACGGGTTTACTGGGCGCTGTCGGCGATACAGGGGGCGCTGTCGGCGAAATGGAGAGCGCTGTCGGCGCGCTCACCAACCCCGAGAAATCGATTTGCCTGCGGCTGCGACAATTGAACCCGTGAGTAGGCCTTACGTATCCCACCTGAACCAGAACCTCAAGCCGCTCGAGCAGTCCCTGAAGCTGCAGAACGTGTGCTACGAGATCAGGGGGCCGGTGCACGCGCACGCGGCCCGGTTGGAGGCCGAGGGCCACCGGATCATGAAGCTCAACATCGGCAACCCGGCGCTGTTCGGCTTCGAGGCCCCCGACGTCATCATGCGCGACATGATCCACGCCCTGCCCTACTCCCAGGGGTACTCCGAGTCCGCGGGCGTGCTGTCCGCCCGGCGGGCCGTCGTAACGCGCTACGAGCTCATCCCCGATTTCCCGTACTTCGACGTCGACGACGTCATCCTCGGCAACGGTGTCTCCGAGCTGATCACGATGACGATGCAGGCGCTGCTCAACGACGGCGACGAGGTCCTCATCCCGGCACCGGACTATCCACTGTGGACCGCGATGACCGCACTGTCCGGCGGTCAGCCGGTGCATTATCGGTGCGACGAGAGCAACGGCTGGAACCCCGACATCGAGGATGTCGAGGCCAAGATCACCGACCGCACCAAGGCACTGGTGATCATCAATCCGAACAACCCGACGGGCGCGGTCTACTCCCGCGAGGTGCTCGAGAAGCTCGCCGACATCGCGCGCAGGCATTCGCTGCTGATCCTCGCCGACGAGATCTACGACAAGATCCTCTACGACGACGCCGTCCACACCAACATCGCCTCACTGGCCCCGGACCTGTTGTGCCTCACCTTCAATGGACTTTCCAAGGCCTACCGCGTGTGCGGTTATCGCGCCGGCTGGGTGGTCCTCACCGGCCCGAAGGAGCACGCGCAGGGTTTCATCGAGGGTCTCGGCATCCTCGCCTCGACGCGCTTGTGTTCCAACGTGCCCGGCCAGCACGCGATTCAGGTGGCACTCGGCGGGTATCAGAGCATCGACGCCCTCGTCGAGCCCGGCGGCCGCCTGTTCGAGCAGCGCAACGTCACCTGGGAGAAGCTCAATCAGATCCCCGGCGTCAGCTGCGTCAAACCCAGCGGCGCGCTGTACGCCTTCCCTCATCTCGACCCCGAGGTCCACGAGATCCACAACGACGAGCTGTTCGTCCAGGATCTGCTGCTACAGGAGAAGATCCTCGTGGTGCAGGGCACCGGCTTCAACCTCGACGACCACAACCACTTCCGGATCGTCACCCTGCCGTGGGCGCGTGAGCTCGGCGAGGCGATCGAGCGGATCGGCAACTTCCTCTCCTCGTACCGCCAGTAGCCAATCCGGCGTCACACGTACCCGCACACCGGCGTCCGAGCCTCGGACGTCGGTGTTCTCGTATCCGAAGCCTGCCCATTGGCTATTCCTGTAACCGCTGGTAACGTGTACTCCTATCCAGGGGATCGAGGAGTCGATGGTGAGTTGGAAGCGGCGCAGGAACGTCAACAGCGCAGGGGTGAACCTCGCACTGTTCGAGGCGGTCGCCGACGACGGCACCGCCACCGACGACGACGCGCCGACGATCCTTCTCGTGCACGGTTGGCCCGATACCCACGTGGTGTGGGACGGCGTCGCCGCCCATCTGGCCCGTCACACACGGGTCTTCGCCTACGACACCCGCGGCATGGGTGACAGCGATCGCCCACTGCCGGTGTCGGCGTATCGGATCGAGAATCTCGCCGACGATCTGTTCGCCGTGGCGGCCACGGTCAATCCGGGCGGCAAGGTTCACGTCGTCGCCCACGACTGGGGATCCATCCAGAGTTGGGAGGCGGTCTCGCGCAGCGGCGCCGCAACGCAGATCGAGTCGTTCACCTCGATCTCCGGGCCGAGCCTCGACCATGTCGGAGCCTTGTTGCGCCACAACATCACTCACCCGACGCCACGCAATCTGGGCACCTCCATCTCGCAGATGGTCAGCTCCACCTACATCGGCCTGTTCCATCTACCGGTGCTGCCTCGACTGTTTCTCGGAGTTCTCGGCTCCCCGCGGGTGTGGCGCGAGTTCCTGCATCTGATGGACGGCACACCGCGCGATGCGATCACCACCGCCCCGACGCTACGCCGCGACATGAACTCCGGGATCCGGTATTACCGCGCCAACATCCTTCGGCGCCTGCTGTTCCCGTCGCCGCGTACGGTCGCGGTACCGGTTCTCGAACTGCTCAACACCCGCGACTTCGCGATCCGTCCGGCAACGTTCTCGACCACCCACCGCTACGTCACCCGGCTGTGGCGCCGCGACGCCGCGACCGGGCATTGGCTGCCCTCGACGCACCCCGCCTACATCGCCGAGAACGTACGCAACCTCCTCGCCACCCTCGACGGTGATCGTCTCGTCCCCGAGAGCTTTTCGCGAACACGACGTTACGGCCCCGGCCAGACGTTCACGGGCCGGCTCGCGGTCATCACCGGAGCGGGCAGCGGTATCGGCCGCGAAACGGCACGGGCCCTCGCCGAACTCGGATGCGACGTCGTCCTCGCCGACATCGACACCACAGGCGCCGAGGTGACCGCCCGCCTGTGCAAGGAAAGCGGCTCGGCCACAGCGGTATACCACCTCGACGTCGCCGACACCGACGCCTTCATCGACTTCGCGAAGGACGTCGAGCGTGAGCACGGGGTCCCCGACATCGTCGTGAACAACGCCGCGATCGGGCTCTCCGGATCGTCGCTCGACGCCACCGACGAACAGATCGATCGCCTGTTGGAGATCGATCTTCGCGGTGTCCTCACCGGGTGCCGGGAGTTCGGCCGACAGATGGTGACCCGCGGAACCGGCGGCCACATCGTCAATCTCGCGTCCGCGGCGGCCTTCACTCCGCAACGGGGACTGGGCATCTTCGCCGCGGCCAAGGCCGGGGTGTTGCTCTACAGCGAATCGTTACGCGCAGAGCTGGCCGAGCATCACATCGGCGTCAGCGCCATCTGCCCCACCGTGCGCGACACACCGGACGCCGACGAGGTCGCCGCACAGATCGTCACGGCGATCCGCGCCGACAGGGCCGTGGTACCGGTGACACCCGAAGCCCGGATAGGTTATCGCCTCTACCGTTTCACCCCGTGGATCTCTCGTGTCATCGCCCGACGTCAGGTCGTCGGCGCGACGCGACCGTGAAAGGAACGATCATGTCTGCCCAGGCCCATTCCATCAACGACTCCCGCGAGCCCGCCGACGCCGACGGGTCCGACCCGGGCCCCGTCGAACTGCATGCCCGCAACGTTGCTTTCGACTGGACGCAGACACCACTGCACTGGATTCCCGGACACCCGGTCGCGTCGAACTTCATCAGCGTTCTCAATCTCCTTCTCCCCGAGGGCGAACGGTGGTTCGTCCAGACCTACAACGAGGCACTGCCACTGGTGCGCGACGACGAACTCGCCGCGACGATGCGCGGATTCATCGGCCAGGAGGCCATGCATGCCGAGGCCCACGACCACGTGCTGTGGGAGTTCCTCGACCACCACGGCATCGATCCGCGCCCGTTCTGTCGGCAGATGGAGTGGATCTTCCGGAAGTTGTTGGGGCCACTGGAGAAAGCCACTCCGGCGGCACGCCAGAAACACCTCATCGAACGTTTGTGGCTGATCGCAGCGCTCGAGCACTACACCGCCATCCTCGGTGACTTCGCGCTCAACAACACCTGGGTCGAGCACGGTGCCGACCCGGCGATGACGGATCTGTTCACCTGGCACGGCGCGGAGGAGGTCGAACATCGGGCGGTCGCCCACGAGGTCGCGGTGTACTTCGGCGACAGCTACCTGCGTCGCGGGCGGGCCATGCTGGTGGCACTGCCGGTCTTGCTGCTGCTCGTCAATCGTGGGTTCCGGTTCATCATGAAGTCCGACCCGACGATCGACTACAACTTCTTCCAGCGCGAGTACCACTACTTCCGCGGGGTGCGAGCCGGGGTCCTGCCGAAGCTGTGGAAGATCGTCTTCTCGACCTTCAGCTACTTCCGTCCGGGGTTCCACCCCAACGAAATCGGTTCCACCGCACAGGCCGTCGCTTATCTGGCGGCCTCACCGGCGGCCCGGAACGCGAGCTGAGGAGCTGCGACGAGATGAACCAGCGCGCACATCCCCACACGACGACGATGACCTCTCCGCCACCGCATCTCTACGGGCGCTGGCGCCACGACCCGTTGCTGACCGTCGGCACGGCCATCTCGAAGATCTGGTGGCCACTGTGGCGGCCGTTGTCGCCGCTGCACGACACCGTCGCCGACAACGGCATCACCGTGGTGCGCGTCGTCAGCCGTGAGGTGGTCGCCGAGGACGAGAACGTCGTCGCACTGACCTTCGCCGACCCCGACGGCGGGCTCCTGCAGCGCTGGCACGCCGGGGCACACCTGGATCTGCTGTTGCCGTCGGGCCGGATGCGTGAGTATTCGCTGTGCGGCGATCCCGCCGATCAGTACACCTATCGCATCGCCGTGCGCCGCATCCCCGACGGCGGTGGCGGATCGATCGAAGTGCACGACACGCTGAAGGTCGGTGATCTCCTCTCGATCAAGGGCCCGCGCAACGCATTTCCGATCTCGCTTCCGGGTCATGGCTCCGCGGCGACAAAGCTGCGGTTCATCGCCGCGGGCATCGGGATCACACCGATCCTGCCGATGCTCGCCGCCGCCGAACGCTTCGGTCTGGACTGGTCGATGATCTACACCGGCCGCTCGCCCGAGTCGATCCCGTTCCGTGACGAGGTCGCGCGCTTCGGCGACAAGGTGACCATCCGCACCGACGACGCCGACGGACTTCCGACGATGGACGCACTCCTCGGTGACGTCGACCCCGAGACCGGTCGTGCCCCATCGGGTCTCGCGGTGTACTGCTGTGGCCCGGTGCCGATGCTGGAAAGTCTGCGCCGACATCTCGCCGACCGCCCCGACATCGAGCTGCACTATGAGCGATTCACCCCACCGCCGGTGGAGAACGGCCGTGAGTTCATCGCGACCATCGCCTCCACCGGTGCCGAGATCACGGTCGGTGCAACCGAATCGCTGCTCTCTGCTGTGCAGCGCGAGATCCCGTCGGTGCCGTACTCGTGTCGACAGGGCTTCTGCGGAACCTGCAAACTCGGGACCCTCGCCGGGGCGATCGACCATCGCGACAACATCCTCACCGAGCCCGAGCGCGCCGCAGGTCAGATCCTGACCTGCGTCTCACGCGCCCAGGGCGATCACCTCACGCTCGATCTCTGACCAAGACGTCGGCGGTATCACTTTCGGCAGCAACGGAATCCGCGGCGGGTGACACGCCACGCGGCGCTCCGCGCAACAGTGCCGCTGCGGCCACTGCCGCGGCCGCGGTGATGGCCACCGCGACCCACACCGCCGAGTGCAGCCCGTCGACGAAGACGTCTTGCACGGCCGCGCGCATGGCGTCGGCCGCGGCACCCGGCGCCCGCCCGGCGACCTCGACACCGGCCATCACCGACTGTTCGGCGATGGCGCCCGCCGCATGGGGAACACCAAGCGCGGCAAGCTTGTCCCCGACCCCCGAGGTGTAGACCGAGGTGAGCACCGACCCGAGCACCGCAACCCCCAGCGTGCCGCCGACCTCGCGCGTGGTGTCGTTGACGGCACTGCCCGCACCGGCTTGTTCGGGCTTGAGCGTATCCATGATCAGTTGGGTGCACGGGCCGGAGATGAACGCCAATCCCATGGCCATCAGCGACATCGACCAGATGATCAGTTCCCAATAACCCGAAGTACGCGTGGAGAATTCGACCAGCGCGAAGCCGCCGGCCATCAGCAGCGCTCCGGCCACCACCACCGGACGTGGCGAGAAGCGGTGCGACAGCGCCATCGCGACCGGCGAGAAGACGGCCATCACCACCGCGAACGGCAGTGTGCGCACACCGGCGTCGAGCGGGCCGTATCCCTTGACTGCCTGGAAGAACTGGGTGATGAGGAAGATGAATCCGAACAGCGCGAAGAATGCGACGCTGACCATGCCTGCGGCGGTGGCGAAGTGGCGATTGGCGAAGAGCCGGACGTCGAGAATCGGATGTGCGATGACGAGTTGGCGCCAGATGAACAGCCCGATCACCACCACGGCACCGGCGAGACCACCGATGGTCCGCGGATCGCCCCACCCGAAGTGCGGCCCCTCGATCAGCGAATAGACCAGCAGGCCGAGGCCGACGATCGAGAGCAGCAGACCGCCGATGTCGAAGCGGGACACCGTCGTCGGACGTGTTCCGGGTACGACGGCGAGGATCGCGACCGCCGCGATCACTCCCATCGGCAGGTTCACCCAGAACACCGACGACCAACTGAAGTGCTCGAGCAGCCACCCACCGAGTACTGGGCCGATCGCGACCGCCACGCCCGACGTCGCCGCCCAGACCCCCACGGCCGCAGCACGTTCGCGACCCTCGGCGAAGATCGTGGTGATGAGGGCCAGGGTGGCCGGGAAGACCAGTGCGGCAAAGAGTCCCAGCCCGCCACGGGCGGTGATCAGCTGTCCCAGGGTCTGCGACTCGGCCGCGAGCGCCGAGACGGCGACGAATCCGGCGATGCCGAAAAGCAGCATCCGGCGATGCCCGTAGCGGTCACCGAGATATCCGCCGGTGACGAGGAGACCAGCGAACACGAGGGTGTAGGCGTCGACGATCCATTGCAGTCCGGAGATGCCGGCGTCGAGATCGCGCGACATGGTCGGCAGCGCGACATTGACGATCGTGTTGTCGATCATCACGAGTAGTTCGGCGAAACACAGGGCGCCCAGCGCCCACCAACGAGTCCGCATCACACGTCCTTTCGGGAAACGGCCAGAAGAGTTCTGTAACGGCGATCCATTGTTGTAGCACGTTGTTCTACACAAGAAGAACACTGTTCTAGTAGGTTGTCAATATGGCCAGTCCCTCGACGCCCGGTTCTTCGACGCGCGCTTCGTCACCCCAGCGCCGCACCCCTGCCACCGAGGTCCGGGCCAATCTGATCCGCGCCGGTCGCCGCATTCTCGAGACCGATGGGGTCAACGGCCTCACCGTCCGGGCGGTCGCGAAGGCCGCGGGGGTCGCGCCGATGGGTGTCTACAACCACTTCGATGGCAAGGAAGGCCTGCTCGATGCCCTGGTCAGCGATGCCTTCGTCGAGTTGGGACGGGTGGTTGCCACCACCGAGGCCGACGCCACCGAGCGACTGACCCACAGCGGGCGGGCCTACCGGCAGTTCGCCCTGGACTACCCGATGCTCTACGCGCTGATGTTCTCCGCAGACTGCGATCCGGCGACCGAGGCCGCCGGGTCGGCCTTCGACGCACTCGCCGACGTCATCCGATACGGCCAGGTTGCGGGCGTGATCCGGGCGGGTGACCCGCTGGGGTTGGCGATGGAGGTGTGGTCGTGTGTGCATGGCGCGGTCAGTCTCGAACTGGCGGAAGCGGGCCCACCGTTCATCGACCCCGCACAGAACTACGCCGCGGTGATCGCACTGATCGCGCGAGGACTGCGCCCCTGACCACTCGCAGTTCGCCGACCTGGCCGAACGTCGATGCCCATCTGAGAGAATGTGCAATCGTGACCGAATACCGGATTGACGACCTGGCGCGCGCGGCCGGGACGACCACCCGGAATGTGCGCGGGTATCAGGACCGTGGCCTGCTACCGCGACCGCTCCGACGCGGACGCATCGCCATCTACACCGATGCCCACCTCAAGCGCCTGAAGGTGATCAACGACCTGCTCAAGCGTGGTTTCACGATCCGCCACATCGGCGAGTTCCTCACCGGGGTGCAGCGCGGCGACGACCTCGCCGACGTCCTCGGGTTGCGCGAGGTGGTCTCCGAGCGGTGGTCGACGACACAATCGGCGACGGTGAGCGCCGACGAACTCGCCGAGATGCTGCACACCACCGACCCCGACAACATCGCGCGGCTCACCGAGTTCGGCCTCATCCGGCCCGACTCCGACGATCCCGACCCACAGGGCTATGTGATCCTCGATCCCGAGACCGTCGCCGGCTACGGCCGTCTCGTCGCGCTCGGTCTCACCCTGAGTCACATCCTCGACGTCCACGCCGAACTCGACCGCGCGATGGATGCCGCCGCGAACACCCTCATCTCGGCGGGCCGCCGTCAGGTGACGCTGGGGCATGCCGACGGGTGGATTCCGCAGACTGCCGAGGAGTCCGAGAAGACCACCCGGCTCCTCACCGAACTCCGACGCTCCGGCCAGGTTTCGGCGCACAACGCACTCGACCGCGCACTCGACCGGGACATGGCACGCCAGCTCGCCGACTACCTGGACGCCGCACGCGAATCCGGTCAGGACCCCGAGCTCGCCGACTGACCTGTAGGGCGCAAAATCGGGCGCTCGCGTGCCTCACGGGATGACGATGGGCGGGCGACCGGGGATCGGGATGGTCAGTCGGGGCGCGGGTCGCGGCTGAGCCCGGCGCGGAGGGTTGTTCGGGGTGCGCGAGTTGGTCTGAACCGGCGGCGGAGGCGGCGGCGTCGTGTAGACGACCGCGGGCTGGCGGGCTTGCACCAAATCGGACGGGTCGGCGAACTGCGGTGGCGAGATCGGCGTCGACGACGTCGCGGCGGCCTGCTCGGTGGTCGTCGAGACCGCGGCCGCGGGCGGTGCCGGTGCGGGTGAGCAGCCTGCGGACGACACGGCCATCGCGGCCCCGAAGACGAGTAGCACCCCGGCCACCGCACCGCCGAGCAGCCAGCGCGGCCGCGAATACCATCGGCGATCTGCCGCGTGGAGCTCCGAACCGACAAGCGCGTCGTGGTCGTCGAAGAGGGAGTCCTCGAGACGTGGATCGTCGCGGTGGGGATGATCGCCGCCGTGTAGGACCGGAAGCTTGTCGGTCACCGTGAGGATCTCCTCGGTGACGGCGTCGGCGACCTCGGGCGTGGACTGCTCGGCCGCAAGCGACTCCGCGGCCGGCGCTGCGGGGATCGGTGCTGCGGGGATCGGTGCGGGCTCCACGACGCTGACGACGTCACCACTGACCGGGCCGGGAGTCGGGAAATCGCCGGACGGCGTCGGCGTCACGCCATGGGTCGGCGTGTGCAGGCTCGCCTCGTCGTCGACGACGATGACCGGCTTGCGGCGGGCGTCGGCGAGCATCGCGGGCAGTCCGGGCCACTGCGTGTGGGTGGTGGTGAGCACGACGGGCGCCTCGGCGGCCCCGGCCTGGGCGAGCACGTCGTCGAGGTGCGCCGCAAGGTCGGCGACCAACGCGGCGGTGGCCACCTCGACGTCGCGTCGCGTCACGCGAAACAGTCGGACCTGCCGCTCGCCCATGATGAACGCGCCGCCCGACGCCGCGAGCCGGGTGCGGGCCCGGCCGGCCAGTTTGCGGAGTTCGTCGCGCCACTCGTCATCGGTGGGGCGGTTGACCCGGCCGACCGCAACAAGGTGCTCGGCGAGTGCGCGGTCGAGCTCGCGCGGCGTGATGTCGTGCAGCGGGGGTGCGGCCAGAAGTACCTGGTCATCGACGGTGTCGGCGACCACGATCACCGCTCCGGTGACGTCGAGGTCCACGACCGCGGCGACATGCGCGCCGAGGGTGGAGACCCGCTGGCGGACCGGCTCGGTGAGAGCCGCGTCGATCACGCGGGTTGCGGTGTGTGACTGTTCGATCATCGTGGGTGACATTCCTGCGGTCGTCGGGGGCGCTGCACTCGTCGACCGATTACCCCGGTCGAACCGGGATGAATCCCGGTCGCCCGGACGCCCCCTGCGCCCATCGATTGTCAACTTAGCATGT
>NZ_MVPX01000423.1:0-4935 GCF_002043085.1 Gordonia sp. i37
GCCGCCGCGAGGCATCGGCGGCCGTCGACGATGACGCGGTGCGCGACGACGCCGTCGAACTCATCGGGGCTCATGTGGACGAATTCGGCCCATTCGGTGGCCAGTACGAGGACGTCGGCGTCGGCGGCCGCGGCGCGTGCGGTGTCGGCGAAGTGGAGCATCGGGTACATGCGGCGCGCGTTGTCGGAGGCCTTCGGGTCGAAGACCGTCACCGACGCACCCCGCAACGCGAGCTGACCGGCCACCGAGAGGGCAGGCGAATCACGGACGTCATCGCTCTCGGGTTTGAACGCCGCGCCGAGGATCGCGATGTTGGCACCGATGAGATCACCGGGGCAGGCGTCCTCGATCAGATCGACCATCGCTGTACGCCTGCGCATGTTGATCGCGTCGACCTCGTGCAGGAAGCGCAAGGTGCGCCCGGCACCGAGCTCCTCGGCGCGAGCCATGAACGCGCGGATGTCCTTGGGGAGGCAGCCACCGCCGAAACCCAAGCCGGCGTTGAGGAATCGTCGACCGATTCGGTTGTCGTAGCCGATGGCGTCGGCCAAGGCCGAGACGTCGGCACCGACGACCTCACACAATTCGCTGACCGCATTGATGAACGAGATCTTGGTCGCCAGAAAGGCATTCGCGGAGGTCTTCACCAATTCCGCAGTGGCCCAATCGGTGGTGACCATCGGGACTCCGGTGTCGAGGATCTCGCGGTACACCTCTCCGATCACCGCGACGGCGGCACTCGACGACCGATCGTGCGTCGGGTCGGTTCCGACGACAATGCGATCGGGACGCAGGGTGTCCTCGACGGCGAATCCCTCGCGCAGGAACTCCGGACTCCAGACCAGTTCGACGTCGGCGAGGTCGCCGGTGATCGCCGCGATCGATTCGGCGAGCTCGGCCGAGGTTCCGACCGGGACAGTCGATTTCCCGACGATCAGATGCTCCCCCCGCACGAGCCCGGCGAGCGCTTCCACAGCCGAGAAGACATACGACGTATCGGCACCGTACCCGCGCGCCCGTTGCGGGGTGCCCACACCGACGAAGTGCACGTCGCCGTGGTCGGCGGCCGCTTGCATCGAGGTCGAGAACTCGAGGCGGCCGGCGGCGATGTTGCGGCGCAAGATGTCGGAGAGTCCGGGCTCGAAGAACGGCACCTCACCGGCACGGAGGCGGGCGACCTTCTCGGCGTCGACGTCGACCCCGAGGACGTCATGCCCGAGTTCGGCCATGCAGGCCGCGTGCGTCGCGCCGAGGTAACCACATCCGATCACGGTGAGCTTCATAGGAGTAGACCTACGCGCAGCGTCGGGCGCACAACCCACCATGGCGTGGCGACGCAGCGACGCGTCGGTGAACTCCCGCCCTCGGATCAGTGGTCCGGCCGCTGGTCGAGGTCTCCCTTCCCGTGGCCGACATCTCTCTTCCCCGAAGGCAGATGTCCCTCTCCCCCGGATGGTCGAGGTTGGTCGAGGTGAGAGGAGCGCCAGCGACGAACCTCGAGACCACCGTCACCGACGCCGGAACCCGCCCGCGACCCCTCAGTCCGCGTCGCGCACGAAGTTCAGATACGCCTTTGACGGCGTCGGCCCCCGTTGCCCCTGGTACTTCGAGCCGACCGCGGCACTTCCGTACGGGTTCAACGCGGCACTGGTCAGCCGCAGCAGACAGAGCTGCCCGATCTTCATTCCCGGCCACAGCGTGATCGGCAGGTTCGCCACGTTCGACAGTTCGAGGGTGATGTGACCGGAGAAGCCCGGGTCGATGAACCCCGCGGTCGAATGCGTCAGCAGCCCGAGACGTCCCAGTGATGACTTGCCCTCGAGTCGGCCGGCGAGGTCGTCGGGCAGGGTGCACACTTCCAGCGTCGACCCGAGCACGAACTCGCCCGGATGTAGCACGAACGGCTCTCCCGGAGCCGGTTCGACCAACGTCGTCAGCTCGTCCTGGCGCTGGGCAGGGTCGATGTGGGTGTAGCGGGTGTTGTTGAACACCCGGAACAGTCCGTCGAGGCGCACATCAATGCTCGACGGCTGGACGAGAGCAGCGTCGAACGGGTCCAGCGCGAGGCGCCCGCTGTCGATGGCGGCATGGATGTCCCGGTCGGAGAGCAGCACACTGCGAGGCTATCGGACCAGCGTGCGCAGACGTAGCGTCACTACCCATGGACGACGAGCAGCTCTTCGCCGAGGTCGCCGACGAGCGCCGCGTCTGGCTGACCAACTGAGCGGTCTCACCAACGAAAGGTGGGCCACACCTTCGTTGTGCGCGGGCTGGACCTGTCGGGACGTCGTGGCGCATCTGGGGATGCCGTTGGTGGTGTGCGCGACAAGGCCGACAAGCGCTTCACCCCGCCCGGCAACGGACCGCTTGCACCCTTGAGCGACATCGTGATTCACGGTGCCGGCATCCGCCGACCACTCGTCGGCTACGGGCCTGAAGCTCGGGGTCCCGCCAAGTCGTTGATGCTGGTCATGACGGACCGTGGCATCGCCATGGCCAATCTCACCGGCGACGGGGTTGCGACGCTGACCTGAACGTGTCGCATGTCGCGACCTGCTGTGACGCGCTCGACAGATCCTTTGCTAGCATTGCCGTCGCGGGTCCTCGGGTCCGCACGCCGATGTAGTTCAATGGCAGAACATCAGCTTCCCAAGCTGAACACGCGGGTTCGATTCCCGTCATCGGCTCCGCAGGTCAGAGGGCATTTTCACCTCTGCCTTTTTCGTGGGATAGGCGCTGCAACCTTGTAGCGCCATTGGGTTCGGTGTGAACCAAAACGACCCCGACCAGCGCGGACACGCTGAGCCTGGGTCTCGGACACACGGAGAACACCCGCATGAGCCGTACCAGAATGGTACTCAGCGCCGTCGCTTTCCTTGCGGCCCTCTACTTCATCCCTCTCGGCATCCTCGCCGCCTGCATCAACCTCGGGTGACACGCATGAGCACCTGGCACCGGCTACCTCGCCGCCCTCGACGTCCTCGAAGAAACACCCGGCCCGATCCTCGGCACCTTCATCACCCGGCTACTCGCCGTCGAGCCCGACCCCGACGATGACCCAGCCTACGACGCCGGCTTCCGCTCCGCCCTCGTCAGTGCTCGCCGCCGAAACGGCGCACCCGGAATCGCACAGACCGCAAGCGGACGCCACCGTTACGCCCGCGCCGACATCACGTTCGCCCGCAGTCTCGGAATCGAAGCACGCGCTGTGTGTGGCGAATGGGCGTACCCCGGACGGACCTCGGGTGTGCTTGCGCCGTCGTGTGAGGCGTGCGGTCGCCCGTAACCCTGCCGTCAGCCCCGGACGGTTCAGCCGTAGCCGCGTCATAGCGGCATCGGGGCGCTCAGTGCGCGTAACCGACTCCCAACCACGCGCCCGTCGTTATCGGCCAGCTCGACGCAAACCAGCGGCCAGCACGTAGCTCAGTCCCACACCGTGCTTGTGGGCCACCCGAGGATCGCGACCGACGGTGCCATGACTTCACCTACCGACGCTCTCGGTGGGCTACTCGTCGTGGCCGTGATGCGATAACGGGCTATGGACTCGTGGGTCGACGGTGTGAGGGATTTTCGACACCGGCACCCGTAGGGTTCCGTTTGCTCGGGTAGGCACCCAAGCCACGCAAGACTTCAGCTCTCGTATCGGGCGGTACCCCGCGCAAGGCGACTGCAATGCAGAGCACGCGCGCAACGTAAGGGATTGCCGCACATTCGATTAGGGTCCATTTGGATCGTCAGACACGTCCTTCACGCCTCGCCAAACGTTGACGATTGACATGAGTGGTACGAGCCCGGAAGGCACGATCAAATGCGCCTGTGGACTGAGCTGTGTGAAACCCTGTGGATGGAGCCTGTGCAAAACTGTGCGTGCGACGCCGGGATAGCGACAGTATCCCGGACCCGCACGCGTTCCGGGGTGGCGGCTCCACCCCGGAACGCAGCAAAGCGCCCCACCGGCTCACTCAGCGCCATTGGGGCGCTTCACTATCCAGATCAGGCCGCAGCGGTGGCAATCTGAACCACACCGCCGGGACGCAACACCGAAACACCGAACCGGCCCTCGGTGCGGACCCGGATCAGGTTGGCGCCGAAGTCGTCACCCTGAGTGCCCCAGTCGACCTTCACGCCCAGGGCGTCGGCGTCAACCCGTACGGCCGAACCGTCGAGCAGCACACCCTTCTTCGCGGGCAGCGCGTTCGACACCACCGGCACGCCATGCAACCGCTGCGCGGCGCGATCGACCGCGACGTTGCCGAGGTCGAAGGTGCCCGAGCCGTTGGCGCGCTGCAAGCTGATCGCCTCCCACGCGTCCGGCCGCAGCACGAAGACACCCGGAACGAACCCAGAGGCTTCCAGGCTCGTGACCGCTGTCCGATGACACCGTAGTTGGGAGTGGTGACAGCTACATGAGAGGCGCTGGCCTGCGGTTTCGGCACCCAGGATAGAGCGGTTCGATGCCAGCCGAAGCGGGGCTCCGGGCATTATGTGGTGATGAATTGTCTTCAGTGACAGCCGATGTGGGAGTTCGTGGTGGATTCTTGCAGGTCGGCGAGTTCCAAGTCCCAGGTTGGTGTCACAGGGTCTCATCTAGCTAGCTAAAGCGCTGACCAGGCCTTCCGCACGACTCCAGCAGAAGCGTGACACATCAACAAAGTGCTAACCTTGATGCTGTGGACGACGATGCGCAGCATTGGCTGAATAAGCGCGAAGCCCGTGCGTGGCAGGGGTTTCACCAGATGTGGGCGCAGCTCAACGGGCATCTGGCCCGCGAACTAGCCCGCGACAGCGCCATGACCGAATCGGAGTACGCAGTACTGGCCACGCTGTCCGAAGCTCCAGGCGGCCGACTTCGCGCTCGCGACCTGGGCCGCGAATTGGGCTGGGAACGCAGTCGACTATCCCATCAGATACGCCGCATGGAGGCTCCCCCCCCCC
>NZ_MVPX01000424.1:0-393 GCF_002043085.1 Gordonia sp. i37
GATGTCGAGGTTCGCCGAGATCTCCAACCGGCCGTCGTCGGTGATGCGGTCGGTGTAGGAGTTGATCGACTTGTCCTCCGCAGCAGGCAACCCACCAGGCGTTTCGGCCGCCAACTCGTTCCCCAACTGCCGCGAGTAGAGATTGATCTCGGCGGGGGTGAAACCGGCAAAGTAATGCGACAGCAGCTTCCGCAGGTATTCACAACGTTGGACGGTGTCCATAGGTTCGGGGCATCGGGTGTCGATGTGCGCCAGCCCGCGGACGATGGCATCGGTGTGTTCGGACGAGATGGACCCATCCGCCGCGTGCGCCAACAACAGGTCGACATCGGTGGTGGCGGCGACCCGCACATACCGACCTGCGACGGCGGGTGCGCAACCCATGCTGATCAA
>NZ_MVPX01000425.1:0-2214 GCF_002043085.1 Gordonia sp. i37
CCGGGTCGTCTTGTGATCGGCCACTCCCAGCCGGTCCATCTCACCGGTGAGGGTGGTCGCGTGATGATCAACCAGGTTCCGCAACAACAGGACTTGCTTCATCGCACCGAAGGCCTGTGGCCCGGTCATCTCCGGATTCCATTGCAGGTCGCCGAGTCGGGTGACGATGGCGGCGAAAACTGCTTCGGCGTCGACAGTTCCAGCGTCGAGAGCTTCAGTGGTGTCGATCATGGGCCCCTCCCCAGTGGCTGATCGGTGCGATGGGTCCAGTCTACAGGAAAGTACGTTCGATGCAATGGCTATTCTTGATCAATTCTGCTTGTGGACAACGTGTTTCGGCGCTGAAGTCTTGTCGGTGGGATGTGGTAAGCGGTGCAATTTCGCCGTGTGAGTATCCGATGTGGTTGGGAGTCCTGTTGTCTCACCGGGTCTCGAGGCCCGGCGCCGGGGGCGCCGTGCACCTCGACCATCGGAAGGGGTCACGACCATTGGGTAGGGCGGGTAGCTCGACCACCGGGAGAAGGGGTCACGACCATCGGGTAGGGCGGGTAGCTCGACCACCGGGAGAAAGGTTCGCGACCACCGGGAGAGGCCTCGCGACCCGCGCTCTACTTCTGAACGACAGGCGCAGTGATCGGCGCGGTGACAGGAGCAGGGGCCGGTGGCGCGGCCGTGGCCACGCCACCGGATGCGGCGGCGGTGACGATGCCGACACCGACCACACCTATGGACAGTCGACGGAACACCGGGCGGCGGATGTGTTTACGCATGGGGACTCTCGACTCCTTCGGGATTGATGTCATCGGCGATCGACTCGAAGCGGCGATCGACTGGAGCCAACCGTATGAGCCGATGTTGGGAGGCGGCTGTCCTCGTGCTGCTGATCGCCGGTGACCGCAGCGATCGTGCGCTCTAGAGTGAGTCGGCGATGCCCCACGCCGACCCCCGCCCCGCGCCACCCCCGCGTCCGTCGATCAGACGCGCGTTCTTCGCCGTCCCCGACATCCGCGGGCGATGGGCTGCGGCGCTGCGGGCCGGGTTGGCATTCGCGATACCCGCCGCGGCGCTGTATCTCGTGGGTTTCGAGCGGGATGCACTTCTCGCGGCCCTCGGCGGGTTCGCGGCTCTGTACGGCGAAAAGCGCCCCTACCGGGTTCGGTGGCGGGCGGTGCTCACCGCCGCAGTCCTGCTGGTGGCGGCGTCCGCGGGATACGGCGCGCTCGGTGCGTGGGCCGGACCCGATGCATCATTATCCGAGGATCTGGTGATCGTCGCACTACTGGTCTGCGGTGCAGCGCTGGTCACCTTCGGGGTCAATGCGCTGCGCCTCGGACCACCCGGTCCGTTCTTCTTCGTACTCACCGCAGCGGTCGCGTCCGTGGTGACGCGCCACGGCGTCGATCTCGGTCCGCTCGTCGTCGCCACCACCGCCGGTGGCGTCGGCTCCCTGATCGTGGCAATGGCGCCCGGCCTGTGGCGTCCCCATGGCCCGGAGACCTCGGCGACCCTTGCCGCGATGGCGGCGGTGGAGGACTACCTGGACGGCAATCGTGGCGCCGATCGCGCCCGACGGCACGGCGTCGCCCTGTCGACGCTGCATGCGTGGACCGTGCTGCACGACGCAGCGGCGACGAATACCGCTTTGGCACAACAGCTCTGGCAGTCGATGCATCGACTGCACGGCGCTCGCGACCCGCTGGCGATCTCCCCGCCGCTGGGTCGTCCGACGGTCGCTCACCGCCTGCGCATGGCCACGGCCCCGTTCAGCCACGCCCAGATCACCACCGGCCGGGTGATCGTCTCGGCGTTCTGCGCAGGCGCGATCTCGGTCGTCGTCGGCCTCACCCGGCCGGACTGGGCGATCCTCGGCGCGGTACTCGTCCTGCAGTTGGGACCCGATCGGATTCGCGGGGTCATCCGCGGCGCTCACCGGCTGGCCGGCACCGTCGTCGGACTTGCGGTCTTCGCAGCCCTCCATCTGCTCGATCTCGGCGTTCCCGCGCTCATCGTCGTCATCGCCGTGCTCAATGTGCTGATCGAGCTGACGATCGTCGGCAACTACGCGGTGGCGGTCACCTTCATCACGCCGCTGGCGATGCTCATGGGCACCCCGTCGGCCGACATCACCGTCCCGGTCCGCGATCGTTTCCTGGAGACCCTGGTGGGCGTGGTTCTGGCGATCGCCTCGATGTGGCTGGGGGGGGGCCCCCCCCC
>NZ_MVPX01000426.1:0-8694 GCF_002043085.1 Gordonia sp. i37
CCGTCGGAGCACCGGAATCGCTGATCGCCCGCCGAGACCTGCAGTGGACCCTGCTCGAGTCGGAGATGGCCGCGACCGATGCGGCCGGCGACGAACCACCATGGGCGCGCAAGCACTGGGCCCACCACGTGGCGGTGTGTCAGGTCGGATACGAGACACTGTCATGGTGCTGGCGTGCAGATCAGAGCCGATCGCTCGACCCGACGCTCGTCGGGATGCTGACCGAGCGCCGGTTGCTCCTGGGTCCCCCGGCACCGTGAGCCCCGGCCGGGTGGCGACCGAGGGGCGAGCCACCCCGTGGTTGATCCGTCGCGACCACCAGGAGTACTGTCGAGCGCATGCAGCGCGCGCTCCTTCTCGGTTGCCGCGGCGGGGTCTGAATCGACCGGCCCTCCGTCGCGGGCCTTTTTATGCGCCGGTCATCTTCCCTCTTTGACTTTCGGAGATTGACCAATGATGGCAGCAGCAGACACCTTCACCTCGGGCGCGAGTCGTATCGTCGAGCCCACGGGACCCATTCCCGCCGATCAGCCGGTCTGGAACAAGCAGCGCAGCTCGGCGATGCCCGTGCACCGTTACCGCTCCTTCGCCGACGAGGTCGAGGCGGTATCGGTTCCCGACCGCACCTGGCCCGACAAGGTCATCGACCGCGCACCCCTGTGGTGTGCGGTGGACCTGCGCGACGGCAACCAGGCACTGATCGACCCGATGAGTCCCGCCCGCAAACGTCGCATGTTCGACCTGCTGGTCCGGATGGGATACAAGGAGATCGAGGTCGGATTCCCCTCGGCGAGCCAGACCGACTTCGACTTCGTCCGCGAGATCATCGAGGACGGCGCCATCCCCGACGACGTCACCATCCAGGTCCTCACCCAATGCCGTGACGAACTGATCGAGCGGACCTTCGAGGCGTGCCGCGGCGCCGCGAACGTGATCGTCCACTTCTACAACTCCACCTCGGTCCTGCAGCGTCGCGTGGTGTTCCGCGCCGACAAGGGCAAGATCACCGAGATCGCCACCAACGCCGCACGCCGGGTCCTCGAGGAGGAGAAGAAGTACCCCGACACCAACTGGCGCTACGAGTACTCCCCCGAGTCCTACACCGGCACCGAGCTGAGTTACGCCAAAGAGGTGTGCGACGCGGTCACCGAGATCATCGCCCCCACCCCGGACAAGCCGATGATCATCAACCTGCCGGCGACCGTGGAGATGGCCACCCCCAACGTGTATGCGGACTCGATCGAGTGGATGAGCCGCAACCTGGCTCGTCGCGACTCGATCATCCTGAGTCTGCACCCGCACAACGACCGCGGAACCGCGGTCGCCGCAGCGGAATTGGGCTATCAGGCGGGCGCCGACCGTATCGAGGGCTGCTTGTTCGGCAACGGTGAGCGCACCGGCAACGTCTGCCTGGTGACGCTGGGCATGAATATGTTCAGCCGTGGCGTCGATCCGCAGATCAGCTTCTCCGACATCGACGAGATCCGGCGCACCGTCGAATACTGCAACCAGCTCAATGTCCCCGAACGTCACCCGTACGGCGGCGACCTGGTCTACACCGCGTTCTCCGGCAGCCACCAGGACGCGATCAACAAGGGCCTCGACCAGATGAAGGTCGACGCCGATGCCGACGACTCCGACGTCGACGACATCACCTGGGCCGTACCGTATCTGCCGATCGATCCCAAGGATGTCGGACGCAGCTACGAGGCCGTCATCCGCGTGAACAGCCAGTCCGGCAAGGGCGGCGTGGCCTACATCATGAAGACCGATCACGGCATGAGCCTGCCGCGGCGCCTGCAGATCGAGTTCAGCCGGGAGATCCAGAAACTCACCGACGGTGAGGGCGGCGAAGTGTCGCCGAAGGAGATGTGGGACGTCTTCGCCGACGAATACCTGCACCCGGTGCGTCCGCTCGAGCGGATGCGCCAGCGTGTGGACGCCTCCGAGGTCGACGGCGGCGACGACACCATCACCGCAGTCGTGAAGGTCGACGGCGTCGAGAAGGAGATCAGCGGGACCGGTAACGGTCCGCTCGCGGCCTTCGTCGACGCCCTGGCGACGGTCGGATTCGACGTCCGGGTTCTCGACTACAGCGAGCACGCGATGACCGCCGGCGGCGACGCCAACGCCGCGTCGTACGTGGAGGCGCAGGTCAACGGTGAGACCGTGTGGGGTGTGGGCGTCGCCTCGTCCATCACCACCGCCTCGTTGCGCGCCGTGGTGTCCGCGGTGAACCGGGCCCATCGGGTCACCGCTCCTGCCGACGACACCGCCGACGCCGCACCGCGGACCTGGGCTCCGTAACACCGGCGCACACCCGAGCCGGAGTATTGCAGCCGGAGCATCACAGTCAGCCCGATGCGCGGGTGAACCCTGCCGCATCGTGTGAACGCACGGGCCGGACACACCTCGAGTGACCCTCGAATCGTGTCCGGCCCGTGCGGTGTCTCAGCGGAGATACTTCACGAGAGTCGCTGTGCGAGTTCAGTACTCGGCAATCGCCGAGACCGTCCCGCGCTCGATCGCGTCGACCAACTCGGCATGATCGGCCGCATTCACCGTGGAATACCGAGAAGCGAAACGGGCCGATCCGCGCCAGATCACACCCGCGGCGGACAGGTGAGTGTGGACACCTTATGCGCTGGTGAGTGGACGTGACGGCCTCGCCACGGACAATGGGAACACATGACCAACATGGAATTTCTCGCACTCGCCGCAGTGTTCGTACTCGTGGCCTGCGCCGCGGGGATCGGTGCACTCGTCGGCATCATCGCCCAGTCCGGGCCGACCGCCCCATCTGCAGGGCACTCCGACGACGCCGTCCCCGCGGACACCCTTCCCGCCCGCTGATTCACGACCGGCCGGGGGTCCCTCATCCGGGCTCACCCCTCGTCCGAGCTCACCCGCTGCCCGCGGACGTAGACCTCGGCGATCGCCGGTTCACGCAGCGCCATCAACAACGCGAACAACTCCTGTTCGCGGGCCAGATCAACGTCGTCGGACCGAATCCCGTTCGCAAGGACCACTTCCAGCGGCGGCCATCGCCACGGCTCGATGACCAGGAAGTCGGCCTCCTTGCCGACGTCGAGATTGCCGAACCGATCCTCGGCATCGAGAGCTCGCGCGCCGGCCAGCGTTCCGGTGAACAACAACTGCGCCGGATGGATCGACACACCCGCGTCTCCCGGCTCGGAGATGTGCACCTTGAACGCATCGGAGAGCACGCGGGAGATCAGCCACTCATCGCCTGCACCGCAATCACTTCCGGCCGCCACGGTCACCCCGGAACCGACAGTTCTGCGCCACGGCATCGTGCCCGATCCGAGAAACAGCTGCGAGGTCGGGCAGTGCGCGATCGACGTCCCGGTCTGCGCCATCCGATCCAGTTCGGCGTCGGTGCAGTGCACGGCGTGCGCCAGGATCGTGCGACGTCCCAACAGACTCTCTCCGCCGTGTGCCGAGCCCGGCAGGAACTTCCCGTCGTAGGTGTCGAGGTAGGTGTCAACCTCGAAAAGCTGTTTCACCGAATCGATCTCACCGGTGCCCGGCCGATTGTTCTCGTTGAGGTGGGTGTGGACATACACCCCGGTATCGGCCACCTCCGCATACAACTCACCCAGTGCCCGCAACGTCTGGGTGGTCACCGACAACGTGAACCGCGGCACGATCGCTGTGTGCAACAACGACGTTGACGGGTCGCCGGTATCGGCACCATGCCAGCGTTCGATCTGCGCGCGGGTCAGGGCGATGGCGTCGGCCTCGGAGGTGAGCAGCGGCTCGGCGGAATCCGGTCCGACCGTTTGGATTCCACGTCCACTGACCAGTCGCAGCCCCACCCGGGCGGTCTCGGTGAACAACGCGTCCTGGGCGTGGCCGAACGCCGACCCGAACACCATGGCCGCGGTTGTGCCGGTGGCGATCCGTCGTGCGGTGAAGTCACGGGCGATCCGCTGTGCGAACTTCGGGTCGGCGAGCCGGGCCTCGGCGGGAAAGATGCAGGTGCTCAACCACTCCAGTAATTGCCCACCCCCGTAGGCGTCGAGCGAATAGGTCTGCGGGAAGTGGATGTGGGCGTCGACGAATCCCGGGATCAGGTAGGCGTCACCATGGTCGACGGTGACGCCGTCGGCGTCCTCGGACAGGCCGGCGCGCGGACCGCTGTAGACGATGATGCCGGTCGCGTCGTCGATCACCAGTGCGCCGTCGGCGATGTCGACCAACGCCGCGGGGGCCTCCTGCAGCGTCGGGGCACCGGTGATGTGGATCAGATGGCCGAGATGGATGGTCACCGGAACACAAAAACACAGCGCCGCCGATTCGGCGCGCCGAGCACCGCCGGGTGTCGGATACCGCCGGACCTCAGATGACGTGCCCGTCCCACTCGTGGTCGTGCATGAAGCCCTCCGCGAGGCCGACCCGGTACTTCAGGCAGCTGCGCACGATTCCGAGGTAGGCGACGGGAAGCGCGTAACCCGGCAGCCGGTCTCCGCGCACACCGATGACGTCGTCGAATCCGCGCAGGTCCCGGAAGTACTGCCGCATGGTTCGTCCCTGCCGCGCATCCTCACGCCACCCGAAGATCGTCATGCCGACCTTGATCATGGTGTGCACGTCGTCATCGGGGACGATCAATTCGTCGTTCTCACCGAAGAACGCCTCATCGACGCGATTGTGCGGCCGGAACATCATGATCCCGCTGGTGGCACGCGGATTGCATTCGATGCAGTACAGCCCCTTTTCCGGGTGGTCGATGAAGTCGAAGCCGACCTGCCCGGTGAAATCGGTGTCGGCGAGGAACTTCTCGACCCAGTCGAAGATCGGCTGGTGCTGCGCCGAGACGAAGGACAGGCACGAGCTGCCACCGATCGCGTACTCGACGGGGTAGGTCGCGTGCGCGAAGATCTTGCCCTCCCGCACCACCGAGTACGTGCAGTAGCGATCGCCGGTCAGCCACTCCTGCGCGAGCCACGGATTGCTCGGATCGTGATCGAGCCACTCCATCCGATCGCCCGGATACACCTTGTGCACCTTCTGCGAGCCGCGCGAGTAGCACTTCTTGACCGCGAAGGGGCCGGTGAAATCGAGCTTGTCGATGTCCTCCGGACCGTCGAGCCGCGCGAACTTCAGGGTGTCGATGCCGTGCTCGACGAGCATCTCCTGGAAGTCGTACTTGTTGTGCAACCGATTCTCGAGTTCGAAATCGGACAGGAAGAGCTCGCAGTCAGGTGGGAACAGTCCCCGCATCATCGACAGGATGTCGGTCTCTTCGTGGATCGGGATCACCATGTCGACGTGTTCGTCGACGACGATCCTGGCCAGTTCACGGCAGTATTCCTGCGGCTTGAACTTGGGCGGCGGGACAAGGTGGAACGAGTCGACGGCCTTCGAGACCCGGGTCAGCGCCACCGGGATCGAGTCGACGGTGGTGACCCGATGCCCGGCCGCCGCGAGCAGGCGCGCCAGGTTCAGGCTGAGAAAGGACCGGCCGAAGGTGATCAGGATGTGCTTACCGGAGAAGGCCACGGGGCGAGTGTAGGCGTGCTCGCCCCGGCGTCTGCGACGGCTGCCGGGCCGCCGTGGTTTGTCGGACCCCTGCCGCATACTCACCTCACACCGCTACGCCGCCGATCCAGGGGACGACAGTCGGGCAAAGGGTACAAATCGATTGCATTGAGCGGGCGGAGGCGGATTACATGGAATAGCGGACCCGCGGTCATCGTTGGGATTCTCTGGATTGTTAGGTTGGCTACGTTCGGTCGGGCGGAAGGGATGCGGCGATGCTGTTCGTGATCGGCGTCATCTCGGCATCGCTGGCCGCCGTTGCCTACGGCATGTCGACGGTGCTCCGAGCGCTCGGAGCGCGCCGGGTCGCGCAAACCGAACGCGAGGACGGCGTCGTCGGCACCAACGCCGCGGGCGGCCCTTCGCTGCAGTCGACCATGTCGACGCTCGTCGACCCCTCCTTCATCCTCGGCACCGTCATGGTCATCGTCGGATTCGCCGGCGGTGCGGTCGCCGCGCGATTCCTCCCGCTGTTCCTGTCGCAGACCATCGTCTCGGCGAATCTCGTCGTGACGGCGTTGCTCGGCACGATCATGCTCAACATCGCGTTGCACACCCGCGACTGGATCGCCATCTGGCTGGTCGTGTTCTCGCTGTGCCTGCTCGGCTTCTCCTCCTCACACACCACCGGCGAGGGCCAGGCCGACACCATCCACTGGGGTCTGTTCGGGGCGACGATCCTGTTGTCGGCTCTGGCACTGCTCGGTGTGTACCGGCTCGGACGCCACGGCGCGATCGTCGGTGGCGCGATGGCCGGTCTGCTCTTCGGTGTAATCGCGATCGCCGTCCGCATCCTCGACGGCGTGCACCCGTTCGACCTGAAGGTTCTGCTGCTCGACCCGGCCGCGTGGACCATCGCTGTCGCCGGCGCCTGCGGGTTCTTCGTGCAAACCGTCGCCCTGCAGCTCGGGGCGGTCAACGGGGTGACCGCGGTGCTCGTGGTCGGCGAGACCGCGGGACCGAGTCTCGTCGGAGTGCTGTTCCTCGGCGACACCGCCAAGCCCGGCCTGGGGTGGCTGGCCGTCGTCGGCTTCATCGGCGCCGTCGTCGGTGCCGTTCTCGTCGCCTGGTACGGATCCGGTGATCCCGACCACTTCGGCGAGGCACCACCGATGAAGGGCGGATGGCGTCGCGGCCGTGAGGATTTCGACGAGGAGGACTACGGCGCAGAAGAGCTCGACGACGAGGCGCGTCTGGAGATGTCCCCGAACGAGAACGAATTCTGCGACGCCGACTTCACCCTCGTCGAAGAAGACCTCGAGGCCGACCTCGGCATACCGCGCGACGACGAACATCGCCCGGCGACCCGCAACGGGCGCGATCGGGCGCAGTGAACTCGCGGCGACATCCCGGCCTCGTCTTGACACCCGGACCGGTCAGCAGCAAACGTGTGAGGCATGTCGTCTGACCAGATCTCGCACGCGCGCCGCGCGTACGAGACGCTCGAGCCCTTTCACATCCTCGCCTACTTCAACCCCGGTCTCGGTGCCGCACAGGAGGCCACGGGCCTGAATCCGCACGCGTTCTATGTCGGTGCTCGCGGGGCACCACTCGGCGAGTGCGCGCCGGCGGTGGTCACCTCGGCCTTCTTCAACTTTGCTCCCACCTCGATCGCGAAGAGCTGGCCCAAGGCGGTGGCGTGCGGCCTCGAGCGGGTGTCGCAGGCGCGATGGACGATGCTCGACGAGCAATTGCGGACCATCCTCGGCGAACGCGCCGACGACCCGGAGATCGCTCGTCTGGCCGATGTCTTCGCCGACGCCGGGCGTACGCTGCCCTACACAGGTCGTCCGTTGGCCGCGGCGTGGGCTGAGTCGCCGGCTCCCAACGCTGCGCACCTCCGACTCTGGCACGCGGTCGCGATACTGCGAGAATGGCGCGGCGACAACCACATTGCCGCACTGGTCGTGAGTGGTCTCAACGGCATCGACGCCGCGGTCTTCCATGAGGCCACACTTCCTGATCCGACGGTGCGCCGGCGGTCGATGGGCCGCGAGATGACGCTGCTCACCCGCGGGTGGTCGGGGCAGGACTGGGAGGCGTCGGTGGATCGGCTCGTCGAACGTGGTCTGGCCGAACGCAGCGATGACGGCCATCGACTGACCGCCGCAGGTGCCGCGCTCTACGACGACGTCGAGGCCACCACCGATGCTCTCGGTGAGCAACTCTGGGCCCGACCCGAACTCGACGACGCGCTGCAGGCGATCCGGCCGTACGTCAAGGCGGTCATCGACGCCGGCGTGCTGCCGGGGACGGCCCGGAAAAGCTGATCAACTCGGCGATTCCGGGGTCGTCGGCCATGCCGGTGCGGTAGTCCTCGAAGTGTGAACGACGTCGCCGCCATCGAAGCGCTCAAGTACCGATACCTCCGTGCCCTCGACACCAAGGACTGGGACACCTTCGCCGACACGCTGACCGACGACGTCACCGGCGAGTACGGCGACTCCCTGAGCTTCACCGCTCGGGATGAACTGGTCGGTTTCATGCGGACGTCGGTGGGGCCCGGGGTGATCACCGAGCATCGCGTCTCGCATCCGGAGATCGAGGTGTCCGGCGATATCGCGCATGGGCGCTGGTACCTGTCGGATCGGGTGATCGTGCCCGACTTCGAGTTCATGCTCATCGGCGCCGCGTTCTACGACGACACCTACCGCCGCACGGCAGACGGTTGGCGGATCTGCGCGACCGGATACGACCGCACCTATGAGGCCCACGTCCCACTCGCCGCGATCCCCGGCTTCACCCTGAAGGTGGGGCCGGCAATCCGGACCGGCGAGTGAGCTCAGCGTCTCCCTGACGTAACGGTGGGCAGCGTTGTTGCCGCTGCCGATTTCGGATCACTGTGGACCGGATACTCACCGGCGAGAGGGGTCCCGAGGCCTCGACCATCGGAACGGGCGACGGCCGCTTCCTGACCGATGGTCGACCCTTCCCCCGATGGTCGAGGTGCTCGGCGCGCTAGCGCCGAGCCTCGAGACCCGGCGAGATGACAAGTATCGCAACCACATTGATCCCCAGTCGACGCGCGCGAAAATTCTTGTCCACAGATTTCTCCGGTGTGGCGATCGTCGGACCGGTTTTGTCGGTACCCCTTCGTACACTTGTTCTCATCACGTCCGATCGTGGGAG
>NZ_MVPX01000427.1:0-1811 GCF_002043085.1 Gordonia sp. i37
GAGGTCGAGGTGTGGGGCTCGGTGATCGAGCACGCCGACAAACTCGCACGCGCCGAAGTGTCTCTGCAGTTCACGGTCTCCCGCAGTAAGGCCGGCAGCTGGATTGCTCTGGCGGATCTGTTGGAGAAGTTCCCGCTCATCCGCGCCACCTATCTGAACGGGGAACTGTCCACCGACCGGGCCTCGATCATGGCGCGCGCCGCCCAACGTGGCGCGGACACCGACACCGGTGATGAGTCCGGTAACGAATCGGAGATGTCGTTCGAAGAGATCGTCCTGGACTACGGATCCCGCGCGACGACCGATCCGGTGCTGTCGCAACAACTCGACGCTGCGCTGATTTCGATGAACCCCGACAGCGTGATCGAGGAACGCGAAGATATCGCCGACCTGGTGGGGAACGTGACCATCGCCCCCGATGTTGCGGGGCACTCCTCTCTGGATGCGGTTGTTCCCGCGCATTATGGGGTGTTTCTCACGACGCAGATCGAGGCGCTGATCGATGAACGGACCTGCCGTAAGGACCCGCGTCGCGTGGGGTCGCTGCGGGTGATCGCACTGGGTGAGATCACCGGTGTGCCGGGGGCGCACCTCGACTGCGAATGCGGACAAGATGATTGCCCGAAACGAGGTGGCGGCACCGACAGCAACGGGTCGGCCGAAACACCCGCCGACGCTGCCGATGCGGCAGCGTGGGACGACTTGCTCCCCGAACCGGCTGACGCGGATGCGCCTGAAGTCGAGGATGTCGAACCTTCCGTCGCGCCGGAGCCCTGCGCTGCGCAGGAGGTGGTCGATGCGGAGGAGCCGGTCGTCGAACCCGAGATCCCCGACCCGATGGATGAGCCGACGCCGGAGGAGGTGCCGGTGGCGTTCGGACGTGCCTTGGTCGTGCCCGGGGCACCTGTGTTGACGGTGCTCACAGACCCGGACGGGATTCTCGTCCCCCGGTTGCAGGGGTACGGACCGATCGACCCCGACTACGCGGCCACCCTCGCCGAGATAGCGAAAACCGTCCATTATCCCGAATCCGTGCGCACGGCTGGACCGTTGATCCCGCAGATCTCCGACCGACCCCAGGCCCCGCCCGAGGATCCGACCGGACACGGTGGTCACACCGTGCCACCTCCTGGGGCATTGACCTATGCACCCAGCGCCACCTTGCGCGCTGAGGTGCTGGCCAACGACCCCTGGTGCCGATACCCCTACTGCGGCATGCCCTCACACCTGTGCGACCTCGATCATTGGCGACCCTTCAACCACACCGACCCCGAGGCCGGAGGGTGGACGGTGCTCGGTGATCTGATCCCGCTGTGTCGGGCAGATCATCAACGCAAACACCTCGCCGAGTGGGTGCCAACGCTCTACACCGATCGGCGGGTGGAGTGGCGGAGTCGGTGGAGTGGGCAGGTGATTGTCACCTACCCGCGGTGACGGAGTTCCGCTGTGGGGTGGAACCAGCTGTGACTCACCGGGTCTCGAGGCTCGGCGCACGCGCCTCGCACCTCGACCACCGAGCAACGTCCGGTACACCCCCGATGGTCAGCGTTCGCGCAGGATGAGATCGGCGATGCCGTCGCGATCGGTGACGTCGAGTTTGGTGCAGGCTCGGTAGATGTGGCCCTCGACGGTGCGTACCGAGACGGTCAGCCGTGCGGCGATCTGCTTGTTGGAGAGGCCGGAGGCGACGAGGTTGGCGATCTCACGTTCGCGGGTGGTCAGCGGCAACGGCTGGGCGGCCTCGACGAGCGCCGGGGTGCGCAGTCCGCCGCAGGCGGCGGCCAGCCGGTTGGCCATGGACGAGGATGCCA
>NZ_MVPX01000428.1:0-7070 GCF_002043085.1 Gordonia sp. i37
CAGCCGACGGCCGAGTTTCTCGAGATCGGCTGCGCAGACATCGAGTTCGATGCCGTCGCCGGCAGCATACGCCGCAGCGTGGCGGGCGTAGAGGCCCGCGAGCGGGCCATCGATCTGCTCGGCCAGTTCGGCCAGGCGGGGGCCGGCGCTGGCATCCCCGAAACGCACAGCGGTGTGCAGCGCCTCCGCCTCCACGGCGAGCTGCCCGGTCTTGGCCGCCAATTCTGCTGCCGCCCAGGCACGTTCGATGCCGATGGACACGGTGCCGGCGGCCGCGGCCTGCCACGCCTCGGCGATCCACAGCATCGGCCGGAACACCGCGACGTGCAACCCGTCCCGAGCGCGTGCCCGACCCAGCACCTCCTCGGCGCGGGTCGCCTCGCCCAACGCACTGAGCGCTTGGGCGAGAAAGACATACGCGGGGAAGTTCCACGACGCCGAATACTCGTCGCCGTCGAGGGTCGCCAGGGTCTGCTCGATACGCCGCACCACCGACGCACAGTCACCGCGCGCCAACTCGACCGCCGACACCAGGATTCCCGACATCGCCCAGCTCAAATACTGTGCGGTGTTGGCGAATGCGACGTAGCGCTGCACCGCGTCGCCGGCCGCGTCGAGTCGCCCGGACAGGATCAGCCCGAGGATCTCACCGATGCCTGCGGGATACCGGAGCAGCCCGTCGGTGTAGCGTTCGGCCTCACGTGCGCGACGGGCCAGCGGATCGAGTTCATCACCGCGACCGGACAATGCCCGCGACAACATCCCGCCGAAGACTCCCCACTCGACTGCCCACGGCAGGGCGTCCGGGGACTCCAGCGCAACGTCGGACAGTGCGATCGCGTCGGCGATCCGGTTCTCGAACAGCGCGCACGCCGACGCGATGCCGTCGACGATGCGCAGCAGATTCTCGTCGTCGACCTCGGCACGCACCTTCTCGAGGATCTCCTCGGCACGCTCGGCCTGATTCATCACCCAGAACATGTTGCCGACGCGCTGCAGCCCGATCCGCAGTCGCAGCGGCGCGTCGAGTCCGGTGGTGTCGATGTGGGCGAGAATGTCCTCGGCCTCGTGCGGATGGCCCTGCCACATGAGTGCCCGGGAGAGCAATTCGGCCTCGGCCGGGCCGCCGCCCTCCTCGATCGCCGCGCGCGCGAAACGTTCTCCCATCGGTGTCTGCGCGAGGTTGAGCGCGTCGTCGGCGGCCGCCGACAACAGGCCCAGATCAACCGCCGAGGTGTCGCTCTCCAGTGCCAGTTCGGCCAGCCGGATGCGGTCCAACGGGGTCGCGAGCGGACGTTCACGCAACGCCCGCACCAGATTCCCGCGCAACCGCCGCGACGACGCGAAACCGAGCCTGCGCCGGATCACCTCGCCGAACAGTGGGTGGTGGAAGCCGACATTGAGTTCGCGGCCCTCCCGCTCGATGCGCACGAGCCCGTCGATCTCGGCCTGCTCGACCGCCTCCTCGCCGGCGACCTCGGCCAGCACGTCGAGGTTCAACGGCTCGCACAGGCTGAGATACTTCAGCGCGGTCAGCACCGCCTCGTCGAGCTGTTCGATGCGCCCGTCGAGCAGTGAGGCGAGTTCGGAGGTGATCGCGGCGCGCCCGCGCAACTGCCACACGCCGTTGACCTGACGCAGGGTGTTCGCCTGGCGCGCGCCGTCGACGAGATGCCGCAGGAACAGCGCGTTGCCTCCCGACGCCGCCCACATCCGATCGGCCGAGTGCTCCTCGAGCTGGCCACCGAGAACCGACTCCACCAACTCCACGCTCTGCTCTTTGGTGAACGGCGACAAGGTGATCCGCAGGAGATGGTTGTCCTTCCACAGCGACGTCACCGCGTCCGGGACGGACTCGCCGCTGCGGACGGTCGCCACGATGTGCACGGCGCGGTCGATGGCGAGCTGATGGAGCAGCGTGGCCGATAGCTCGTCGAGCAGATGGGCGTCGTCGACGCCGATGACCGCATTACCGCCGGCGAGCAACGACTCACGGGCCGCCGCGAGATAGGTGACCGGATCGCTCGACGTCGCCGGGCCGACGAGGTGGGCGAAGACACCGAGCGGGATCGAGCGGGCCGATTCGGTCCCGGCAACCCATCGCACACCCGCACCGATCCCGGCCGTGACGTGGCGCGCGAGCGTTGTCTTGCCGACGCCGGAATCACCGGTCAACACCACACCGCAGACCGCGGTCTCGTCCCGCAGGGCGGCGGAGATGGCTCGGTATTCTTTCTCGCGTTGGACCAGAGGCCAGTTCGCCATGTGGGTATTTTAGTCCTTTTATCAGCTAAAACGCAGCTCTTGTTCAGCTGTTCGACGGCCGCGGGCGCCGTGGTGGTTCACGCGTCGCGTTGGTTCGCCAACCACACCCCGGCAACGAAGACCACAACCGCCCACACCGCGAAGTACACCAGCGAGACCCCGGAATTCCAGTGATAGTCATCGCCTGCGGTGGCCCCGGAGAGGAAGCGGGACCCGTTGGCGAACGGCAGGAACGGCCCGATCCAGTCCTTCACCTTGGGCACCGCGCCGAGGATGGTCTCCACGACGAGCATCCACACCAGCACGATCGAGATCGCGCCGGCCGTCTGCCGCACCAGCGCGCCGACCCCCATCGACAGCAGCACACACAGCGCCGCGTAGACGGGGACGCCCCAGATCTGCCGGACGACGGTGGCGTCGCCGAAGCCGAAGCCACCGATGCCCGCGACCAGGATGCCCACACAGATGACGGTAAGGACCAGCATCGTGACGAAGGTCAACGACACGTACACCGTGGCCTTCGCCAACAACGCCGAGGTCCGCTTGGGCACCGCGAGAAATGTCGCGCGGATCGTCGAGAACCGATATTCGCTGGTGATCCCGAGGACGGCCATGATCATCAGGACGATGACGGCGAACTGGTTGAGCCCGAGGAGGGCGACGGTCAGCGCGGAGCCGTCGACACCGGCCGAGGTCGATGTGGCGGCGCCGGGCCCGGCGGTCTCGTTGACATTGCTGGCCAGACCCGCGAACAGTCCGGTGACGCCGAGGCTGAGGATCACCACGAGGCCCATACACCAGTAGGGCGAGCGGATGGAGGTGAGCTTGATCTGCTCGGCGCGCAACAACTCGATCATCGGTGTCCCCCGTTCTGAGGACCCTGCTGCTGGTGACCACCAGGCGGTGGGTACTGCCCGGGTGGGTACTGGTCGGGTGGGTACTGCCCGGGTGGATACTGCCCGGGCGGGAATTGTGCGGGTGGCCCCCACTGGCCCGGCTGACCCGGCGCAGGCGCGGGCACGCCCGGATGCTCGTTACCGCCGTGGTACTCCACGGCGTGGGCGGTCATCGCCATGAACGCCTCCTCCAGCGAGGCGGTCTGCGCGACGAGTTCGTGCACGGTGACGCCCGCGGCCGCGGCGACGTCGCCGACCTGGTCGGTGGTGATGTCGTCGAGGGCGAGCACCGGCCGCCCCTGCGGGTCCTGCTCGGGGCGCGGCGACAGTCCGGCCGAGACCAATGCGGAGTGAAGCTGTTCGGGTTGCGGGGTACGGACGCGTACGACCGTGCGCGCCGACGCGGTGAAATCCGACACCGAGCTGTCGGCGATCAATCTCCCCTGACCGATCACCACCAACCGCTCGGCGGTCAGTGCCATCTCGGTGAGCAGGTGACTCGACACGAGGACCGTACGACCCTCGGCGGCCAGGGATTTCATGAAGTTGCGAATCCAGACGATGCCCTCCGGGTCGAGCCCGTTGACCGGCTCGTCGAACAGCAGGGTATGCGGATCACCGAGCAGCGCACCGGCCAGCCCGAGCCGCTGCGACATACCCAACGAGAAGCCACCGGCGCGTTTGCGGGCCACCTGTGTCAGGCCGACGGTCTCGAGCACCTCGTCGGCCCGCGTTGCGGGGATCCCGTTGCTCGCGGCCAGCCACCGCAGGTGCGAGCGCGCACTTCGGTTGGGGTGCACCCATTTCGCGTCCAACAGCGCGCCGACCTGACGCAGCGGATGGTCGAGCTCGCGGTAGGGCTTGCCGTTGATGGTGGCGCGGCCCGACGTCGGCCGGTCCAGTCCCAGCATCATCCGCATCGTGGTGGACTTCCCGGCGCCGTTCGGGCCGAGGAAGCCGGTGACGACCCCGGGGCGGACCTCGAACGACAGGTTGTCGACGGCACGGACGTTGCCGAAGTCCTTGGTGAGGTTCTCGACACTCAGCATGCCGACGACACTACACACCGTGCGTTACCACAGGCCTGCCATCGAATGACCCCGCACCGTCGGACGAGTGGCCCGTCCGACAAACGGCGCAAGTCAGAGCTCCGGTGAGGAGGCCAGCGCCCATCGCCGACGGGGAATCCGGCCCGCGGTGGCGGCCAATCGCCCGGCCGTGACCGCGTGCCGCATCGCCGCCGCCATCCGCTCGGGATCGTCGGCTCGCGTCACCGCGGACGCCAGAAGAACTGCGTCGCAACCGAGTTCCATTGCCAACGCGGCGTCACTGGCCGTGCCGATGCCCGCGTCGAGGACCACCGGTACCCCGGCGGCCGACACGATCATCTCGATGTTGTGCGGATTGCGGATTCCCAGCCCGGTGCCGATGGGCGAACCCAGCGGCATCACCGCGGCGACCCCGAGATCCTCGAGTCGCGCCGCGAGCACCGGATCGTCGTTGGTGTAGGCGAGCACCGTGAAGCCGTCGTCGACCAACTGCGCTGCGCCGTCGAGCAGTTCGACGGGGTCGGGGAGCAGCGTGCGGTCGTCGGCGACCACCTCGAGCTTCACCCATGACGTCTCCAACGCCTCTCGGGCCAGTTGCGCGGTCAGGACCGCCTCGGCCGCGGTGCGGCTGCCCGCGGTGTTCGGCAGGGGCGCGATCCCCAGGCGCCGCAACACATCCAGGACGCCGGTCGTGCTACCGGCGTCGACCCGCCGCATCGCGACGGTCGTCAGCTCGGTACCGGAGGCCACCAGTGCACGTGACAACACGTCGAGGGTGCTCGCCCCGCCCGTACCCATGATCAGTCGGGACGTGAACTCGCGGTCGGCGATCCGCAGGACATCGGTGTCCGGTGAACCGTCGGTCGGCGCCACCTTCGTGGTACTAGCCACCTTGCACCGCCGTCACGACCTCCACGGTGGCACCGTCGTCGAGGACGGTGTCCCATCGGCTGCGCGGGACCACCGTGCCGTCGACGGCCACCGCGATCCCCTTGTCCGGCAAACCCATCGATGTCAACAGGTCGCGCACCGAACCACCCGGACGAAGCGGGCCGTCGGCACCGTTGACCGTGATCGTCATGTCGTACTCCTCTCCTCGCGCACGCCGACGAGCGCCCCGTCGTCGGCGAGTAACTCCAGGAACACCTCGGAGGTGTACGGCGCCAACACGATTCCGTTGCGCCCATGGCCGCCGGCGACGACGGTCCGCTCGTCGAGCCGCTCGATGATCGGCAATCCGTCGGGTGAACACGGGCGAAATCCCGCTGTCGCCTCGACGAGCGCATAATCGCGGGCACCGGGGAAGACCTCGATCGCGTCGGCGAGCAACTCGGCGACGCCGACGGCCTGCGGCAGCGGCTCGCCCGAGCGCCACTCCTCGATGTCACCCTCGTATTGGGTTGCGCCAACCACGATTCCGTCGTGACGGGGCACCAGATACACCATGCGCCCGTCGACCCGCGCCCGGATCACATGACGTGGAGGTGGCACCGTCATGCGGTCGGCGCGCAGCCGCAGCACCTCACCCTTGGCGAGATGGATCGGCGCTGCGGGCCACAGATCGGCCAGCCCGGCGCCCGCCGCGAGCAGGATCTGATCGGCGTCGTCGAGGTCGGCGAGATCGGTCACCCGGCCCGTGCCGATGCGGCCACCGGCGGCGACCAACGCGGACTCGAGGGCGGCGAGCAGTCGCCGATTGTCCACGGCCCCTTCGCCTGTCGCGAGATAGCCGCCGCGCACCCGCGCGCCGATCGCCCGTTCCCGTGCCCGGACCCCGGCGGCGTCGATGCGGCTGAGCCGATCCACGGCGTGCGGGCGGGTCGACCACACGAAGTCGGCGAGTTGGGTCAGGTAGGCCGCGTCGGCGGTGGTCGTCGCGACGAACAGCGAGTCGGCGGCGGTGGCGATCCGCGGGTCGCCGAGTCGCTCGATGAACGTCGGCCATCGGCGGACCGACCGCTCGGAGATCGCGAGCAACGCATCCTCACCGGGGTGGCCCTCGCCGAGGGAGCCCAGCATCCCGCCGGCCACCCACGCCGCGCGCCGGTTTCGGCCGGCGTCGACGACGGTGACCTGCCAGCCCGCATCGGCGGCGGCAAGTGCGCAGGTCAACCCGATGATTCCGCCGCCGACGACGGCGAGGGTGCGGCGTGCGCCGCCCGCGGTGTCCGTGCGGTCGGCGGGGGTCATGCTCGGGTGCTCATGCTCTGCAGTCCTTCCTTCGCCGGCATGATCCGGATCAGGTGTGACGGTCAGCGGGGGCGTCCCGCACTCTCAGCCCGGCGTACCCCGGACTCCCGTGTCGTGTCCTCCACCCTAACAGCGCGGCGATGGGTGCGGGTACGCCCGTGCCCTAGCCTGTGAGACATGCCCCGAGAGAACCGGATTGCGCGCGACGGCGACCCCACCGACGATCCACGGCGGGCACGTCTGCGTGCCGCGCGGCTCTACCTGTGCACCGACGCCCGACGCGAACGCGGAGATCTACTGGAGTTCGTCGACGCCGCCCTGGCCGGTGGTGTCGACCTCATCCAGTTGCGCGACAAGGGATCTCCCGGTGAGCGGGAGTTCGGGGCTCTCGAGGCCGGTGAGGAGTTGGCGATCCTGGCGGAGATGCGCGGCGTCGTCGACGCACACGGGGCGTTGCTGTCGGTCAACGACCGCGCCGACATCGCGCTGCTCGCCGGCGCCGACGTCCTGCATCTCGGTCAGGGTGATCTGCGGCCTGAGCAGGCGCGGCGCATCGTCGGCGACGACGTGATCGTCGGGGTCTCCACCCACGATCCCGACCAGGCCCACGCGGCGATCGCCGACGACGCCGTCGACTATTTCTGCGTCGGTCCGTGCTGGCCGACCCCGA
>NZ_MVPX01000429.1:0-2888 GCF_002043085.1 Gordonia sp. i37
GTCCTGGCGAGCCGGACGGTCGTCGGCGGCCATCGACGGCGGCAGCGTCGAGCTGCGTCGCGACGGCGACTTCGACGATCCGCTCCTCGCCGGCGCCATGCGCGTGGCCCAGGCCCTCGACGGCGACTCGCTGGAAAGCCTCACCTCGGTATTCCGGCGTGCTCCCGCACAGGCCTTCGCTCGCCTGCACATGCTCGCCGCCGCCGATCTCATCGACGATCCCGACGAGCTCGGCCGCCCGCGCGCCGATGCCGACGTCGCGACCCGCCTGGATCTGCTGAGCCAGCTGATCACCGGCGGCACCAGGGTGGGTGCGCCGGTCCTCGCCGCCGTCGTCCACGGGGAACTGCTGAGCCTGAACGCCTTTCGATCCGCCAACGGGATCGTCGCCCGTGCTGCGTCTCGGCTGGTGTGCACGTCGTCGGGTCTCGATCCGCACAATCTCGGCGTCCCCGAAGTGACATGGCTGCGGCGGGTCGCCGACTATCGCGTCCTGGCGCAGGCCTTCGGCACCGGCCGCGCCGAAGCGCTGGGGGAGTGGATCGTCTTCTGTTGCCAGGCGCTCGCCGCCGGTGCGGCAGAAGCGAAGTCGATCGCCGACGCCGCACGGGCCGGCTGACCGGGCAGACAAACACCGGGCCCATACAACACTGGGCACACGCAACACTGCGGGCGGCGATCCGGTTCGAAAACCGGGTCGCCGCCCGCATAGCACGAACGAAAGCTACCAAGCGTGCTTGGTGGGTTGTGGTTACCGCCTCGGCGATTGACCACGGACATCTGTCCGATACCGTTCCGGCGCTGCCAATCTCGTCCCATCACGACGCCATCAATGATGTCGTAGGCGCTGTCCGAGGGTCGGGGCGCTGCCGTCGAGGGTAGCCGTTCACATGGCCGCGATGTCGCAGGCGCACAACACTTGTGCCTTATGCGGCGCGCTCCGCGTGGGTACTTGCCGCTCGTGCTGGGAAGTGCTCGGAATGGGGGCCCGCTCCTTCTCTTCCGGGGCGAACTTTGCCTTCCGAGATTCCGTATGACCTTTGTACACCGTGATCGCGATCACATCAAGACTCAAGCGTGTCAACGTTCGGTGGCGTTCACATCACCGACGACTGGTGCACTGGTGCAACGGTTTACGGCGCTTCAGAGGTGCAGGCCGACGCTCGCCGTGGCGGTGCGTCGAGGCCTGGTGAGACGGATTCCGACGCCCCATCCCACCGCGGCGCCGATCCCCAGGGCCACCGCCGCGGCCAGCGCCGGCGCGGTGGCGAACGAGGGGTCCGGCTCGCGGTCGAAGTCGAGGATCGGCCAGCCGTTGTCCTCGGCGTGCCGGCGTAAGTGCTTGTCGGGGTTCACCACCGTGGGCCGCCCGACGACCTCGAGCATCGGCAGATCGGTCACCGAATCCGAGTAGGCGTAGCAGAGGTCGAGATCGTAGCCGTGCTCCTGCGCGATCTGCAGGATGGCCGCGGCCTTCTGTTCGCCGTAGCAATAGAAATCGAGGTCGCCGGTGTAGTGGCCGTCGGTGATGTGCATCCGGCTGGCACGCACGTGATCGACGCCCAGCATGGCGCCGATCGGCTCGACCATCTCCTGCCCCGACGCCGATACCAGGGCGATGGCATGTCCCTTCTGCCGGTGCGCGTCGATGAGATCGACCGCACCGCTGTAGACGAGCGGCCGGACGACGTCGTCGATGGTTTCCGCGACGATCCGGTTCACCTCGGAGACATCCCAGCCCTGACACATCGTGGTGATGTGCCTGCGCAGCCGCTCGACGTGGTCGGCGTCGGCGGCCGAGCGGGCAAAGCTCAACTGGGTGACGGCCGAACGAAGCAGCGTGCGGGTGTCGAGCAGGCCCTCGGTGAAGAACTGGCGACTGAAGGCGAGGACCGACGATTTCGCGATGACGGTCTTGTCGAGATCGAAGAACGCGGCGACCGGCGGCGTCTGATGGACCCGCGGGCGCTCATCGCTCATTTCGGGCATCGTACTGGAGTTCCGCGATGTTGTAAGTCGAGTTCGGCTATCCCGCTCGATGCGGGTCGAGGAGGCGGCGATCACCGCTGTGTGTCATTCGTTCAGATCAACAAACCCGCAGGCAGTGAGACGAATCAACGATGTTGTGCCGGGTTTCGCGAGTTGTTTGCGAGTGTCGTGCGAACGTGTATAGTCGTGGGTACCCGGTCTTCGGACCGGTGCCCTTCAGCCCGACCCCCCGGGGCTGAAGCGCGACGACCCCGGCCTCCTCCCCCCCTGGCCGGGGTTGTCCTCTATCTGGAGCAAGTCAGCTCGCCGATTCCCCTATCGCCGTTGCCGTTCTCCCAGGCGCGTGGTGCCTTCCACAGAACTCTCTGCGTCCACAGGCCGAGACCCTCCGCGCACGTGTACACAGAACGATGACGCCGGAATCGGCCACGATGGCGCTCATGTCCGAAGCCCTCCTCGCCCTCGTCGACGACGATCTGCGCGACGACGTCGCCCGGTGTGCCGCGGCCGCAGGCTATCGGCTGGTTCTCGGCGATCCCGCGACCTGCCGCGCCGAGTGGCTGCGGTCTCGTGCGGTCGTCGTCGACCCACCCGCGGTCGCCGCCTTGGTCTCCACCTCGGTGCCGCGGCGAGCCGGGGTGCTGCTGGTCGCCGACACCGCGCCCCCGGCCGACGTCTGGCGTTCGGCGATGGACCTCGGCGCCGGTGACGCCGCCCTGTTGCCGGCCGACGAGGGCCATCTGGTGCGCACGCTGACCGAGCTGCGTACGCCACGACGGGCCACCGGCGGCGGCGTCGCGCTGATGAGTGCACACGGCGGGGCCGGGGCGTCGGTGCTGGCCGCTGCGGTGGCAACGGCCGCCGGCGACGCCGGGGAGCAGGGGCTGCTGCTCGACGCC
>NZ_MVPX01000043.1:0-2984 GCF_002043085.1 Gordonia sp. i37
CCAGGCGGCTACCGAAGCCGCTTAACCGATGTCCGGCAAACGGGGGTAACCACAGTCGCGGCTCGTTGTTTTTGTGCGTCGAGGTGGTTGGCCGGCTGTCGAGATGTGGGGGAGGCTGGCTGGAGGCGCCACAATCGCCTGCGAGTGGCTCCGCCACCAATGGCGGGGCACCGACAACGCCTCACGGCGGTGTTCGCGAGACAGCGCCGCAGCCGTTGCCACCAGGCGGTGACACCGGTCAGGTACCGGTGGTGCCGCTCCGGTGGTGACGACGGTACCGGGTGTGGTCGCTGCGATCCCACAGCCAAATAGCCCGCCGCACGCGTTGAATTCAGGCTCGAAGCAGCCGGAGATCCCGCTGGCGGTATGGGTCGTGGCGGGTGCGGCGGCATTCGCTTCGGCGGATCGAGTGGCCCCAGGAACAAAGCGGTGTACCGAGGCCGCACGCTCACGCCGATGCTGCAACCACCTACCAGTCCGGAACCACCACAATCCTGTTGTCCCGCAACGTACCCATGTCATCGGCGAGGAACTCGACACGGGTAGCGCCGACGGGGCATGTCCGCCGAACGTGGTGATGTCCACAGATCTGCAGTCGTGGGCGAAGTGCACTGCGTGCTGCCCCGACCCCCGCCGCGGATTCCTGTGCGTAGGCCAGTGCATCCGGCGACCACACCGGTGCGCGGGAGGCGGGGTACAGATCCAGGTGCGCGATGGCGTCGTCGGGAGCGTCATGGGTGATGAAGACGTCGACGTCGCGACCATTGACCTGCCCGATCAAGGTATCCACGTCGTCGACGGTCGGTGACTCCTCCGGCCACCAACTGACGCCTTCACGGCGTTGGTCGCGATCGATGCTGTTCGCACCCGCGAGGCTCGCGAACACCGCACCATCCCACTCCCACACATTCGTGCGCGGAGCGACCCGGATCTTCGGATGCCGGCGAGATTTCAGGAAGCCGTCGGCGTCGACGCCCGAGAATCCGAAAGTCTTGTTGCCGAGCGTAAGTCCCGGCCAGTACTCGTGATTGCCGGGGATGACGTAGAGGGTGCGCTCACCGAGCTGTTCGGCGACGGTGCGCAGGTACCGTTCGCCGGAGGAGCCTGACCACAACCCGAAATCGCCCACGTGGATCAGCCGGGCATCATCTTCGGCCGGCGCGGCGTCGAGGGCGTCGGCGGCGAACAGGGCGTTACCGTGCCAGTCGCCGAACGCGACGAGCGTCACCACAGCCGGTAGTTGGTCTCGGTGACCTCGAAACCGTGTTTTGCGGAACGGTTTTCGCAGCGCACCCCGTTGGATAGTGCCGTGCAGGTCACCTGATTCACCGACAGGGCATGGTCGGCGGGCAGATCTGTTCCGGTGATGAAGCCGCCGTCGGCGCCCTGCGGGAAGTATCTCGGGTCGCCCGATGCGATGAACTTTCCGGCCGAGTTGCCGCCGACCTCAACACCGTTCGGGCTGATCATTTTGGTGCGCAAGGGGTTGAGCACCTGGGGTGCGTTCGATGGCATGGTTCCGCTGCACCCGGCGAGTGGACGGGTCGCCTCGGCGTAGATGGTGCACCGCCAGAAGCCGTTGCCGGCGGAAAACTGATAGGCGTCGCCGTTCGGACGGGCGTAGTCGGCGAGTGAGACCTGATGTGGCTGTGTCGATCCGCCGGGCGTGACCACTCGGATGCTGTCGGTGCCTCTGCTGCATTCGGTGCCGATGCCCTGCAACTGTGAGCTGCCGGCGGTGGGTGAGGCGCAACTCCAACCGTCGACTTCAGCGTGGCGGGCATTGCCTCCGGTGCTCGATGACGGCAGGGCCAGATACTTTTCGATGACGGTGGTTGCTTCTGTGCAGGAGAGTGCGCCCTCGTTGACCACGACCGTCCCGGTGAGGCCGGTCGAGGGGTAGCGGACGGTGCAATCCGCGGGGGTCGCGTCGCCGGTCGCCGAGGCGTCCGACCGGGCTGTGCCCGACGTCGACGTCGTCCGTGTGGTCGATGCTGCCTCCGACGCGGTACCGCTGGTCGAGGCGGATTCGGCGGTCGGTCCGGAATCGTTGCACGCTGCGAGGGCCAGGGTGAGTGTGCCGACGGCGAGTGCCGCCGCGGCTCTGGAGAATCGATGAGCCATCGAAGGATCCTTTCGATCGTCGGAGGGTGCGGTCACTGGGCATGTCGTCAGTATGTCCGGCGGCTACGACAGTTCCTGCCGGCTGAGAGCGTCCCGACGATTCGAGGGCCGAATGTGTGGGTGTTCGGAGATCTGGGAGTGTTTGTCGGACCCCTCGCTGAGGGTCGACGACGAATCAGTCGAACGGGATGGGGCGATGACAACGGGTTCAGGGACAACGATTTCAAGGTGGACGACGATCGCTTCCTGCGCAGCGGTGCTGGGACTGGTGGCTCTCGCGACGGCATGCAGTGACGCTGATGTCGCCCAGACGTCGGCGGCGACGAGTTCTCCGACGGCAGCGAGTCCGACGGCGACGAGTCCGACGGCAACGGTCGTCGACGTGGACGCGGCCGACTATCAACGGTCAGGCCAGGCGGGGTACTACCACTGGTCGTACGGCACGTCCCCGCTGCGCGAATGTGCAATCTACCCGGGCGAGAACGGTGCCCCGACGTTGTTGTGCGCGGCCACATTTGCGCCGGGAACTCCGGACATGACCAACGACGTGTTCACCGGGCCACCCAACAGTGTCACCCTCTCGGGTGAGCGGGTGGAGAACTACCTCCAGCCGGAATGGGGTCCGGCGGCGCCCAAGCCGCTGCCCGTCGGGCGCCGGATCACCGTCTCCGGGTTGTCGTGTACGACGCTCGCCGAGGCATCGACCGAATGTCACTCTTCGGCAGCGGGATTCCGCATCGCAGCGGGCGCCGTGGTGGAGCGACACGACGGGTAAGGGGTAGCTGCCCAGGTGCGCCGCGCGGGTTGTCCTCAGGGGAGCGTGAATCAGCAGACCGCACCGGCGTCCGGAACATGCCCGA
>NZ_MVPX01000430.1:0-15297 GCF_002043085.1 Gordonia sp. i37
CGGGGCCGTCGGGACGGGGCGGGCCGGATGAGCGCGCACACCGACGAGGCGCTGCTGGATCGGGTGCGTTCGCGGTTGGCGTCGGAGTCGGTGGAGCCGACGGCGGCGGTGATCGCCGACGCGATACGCGCCGAGGCGGGTGGGGTGCTCGGCGACACCGATCTCCTCGCCGCGCTGCGGTACCTGCAGACCGAGTTGACCGGCGCCGGCCGGCTCGAAGAACTCCTGGCCGAGCCGGGGATCGCCGACATCCTCGTCGTCGGCCCGCACCGGGTATGGGTGGATCGGGGTGCTGGACTGGAACTCTCGGGGATCACCTTCGACGACGACGCGGCGGTCCGCAGGCTGGCCGGACGGCTGGCGTTGGGCGCAGGGCGCAGGCTCGACGACGCCCAGCCCTGGGTCGACGGGCAGTTGTCGAATGTCGGACGCCGGGGATACACGGTCCGCCTGCACGCGGTGATCCCCCCGTTGGCCGCCGACGGCACATGTTTGTCGCTGCGCGTACTACGCAGTGCCGGAATGGGTTTCGACGCGATGGTGGCCTCCGGTGCGATTCCGGCCGAGGCGGCCGAAGTCGTGGGTGAGGTGCTGCGTGCCCGGTTGTCGTTTCTGATCATCGGCGGCACCGGGTCGGGCAAGACAACGCTTCTCGGTGCGTTGATCGGACAGATGGGCGCCACCGAACGGGTCCTGTGCGTCGAGGACGCACTCGAACTGACGCCGACCCACCCGCACGTGGTGCGACTGGTGGCGCGAACGGCGAATGTCGAAGGGGCGGGCGAGGTTGCGGTACGGGTCCTGGTGCGCCAGGCGCTGCGGATGCGGCCCGACCGGATCATTCTCGGCGAGGTCCGGGGTGCGGAGGTGATCGATCTGCTGACCGCCCTGAACACCGGTCACGACGGCAGCGGCGGCACCCTGCACGCCAACTCGACCGCCGAGGTACCCGCGCGGATGGAGGCGCTCGCCGCCTTGGGTGGGATGGGCCGCGACGCCCTGCACAGCCAGCTCGCCGCAGCCGTCCACATCGTCCTCGGCGTCGCCCGCAACGTCGACGGAACGCGTGGTCTGTCCGAGATCGGTGTGCTGCGTCGCGGTGCCGATGGCCTGGTCACCGTTGTGCCGATCTGGTTGCGCAGCGTCGGATTCACTTCGCACCGAGCGCTTTTCGACGAGATGGTCGCGATCCGATGACGGTGATCCTGCTTGCCTCGGCGTGTGCGGTGCTGTGGTCGGGCGCACCGCGCGCCGCCCACCGGCTCCGGCCACTGGGCGGGCGGCACACCCGCTCCACCACGGGAGTCCCGACATTGCGACGGATCGTCGTGCCGATCGGGATCTGCGGTGCGCTGCTGGTCGGCGGTATCGCTGCGGCGGTCGCTGCGGGACTCGTGGCCGGCGTGTACGGATGGCGGGCTCATCGCCGCCGGGCCGCCGAGCAGGCGGACGCGCGACGAGATGATCTGTTGACCGCGCTGTCGCTGATGATCGCCGAGCTCTCGGTCGGTGCGCCACCCGCCCATGCCTGTGCGGCCGCTGCGGCGGAGATGTCGGCCATGGCCGGCGCTACCAGGGATGGCGTTACCGGACAGGCGGATTCGGTGGCCTCGGCGTTGTCGATGCTGGCCGGCCGCGCTGAGCTCGGCGGTGGCATCCTGATCGACCCGACCGCAGCGCACGGCGCCGACGAATCCTGGCAGCGTATCGCCGTGGCCTGGCAGACGTCGGAGGCTCACGGGCTGCCGCTGGCCGATCTGCTGGGCTCGGTGCGCTCGGATCTGTTGGCCCGCAAGGCTTTCGTCGAACGGACGCGGGCCGGAATGGCCGGTCCCCGCGCCACCGCCACTGTCCTCGCCGGACTCCCGGTCCTCGGCATCGCGCTCGGGCAGGCCACCGGTGCGCAACCGCTGTCGACCCTGCTGGGCGGTGGGCTCGGTGGAATCCTCCTCGTCGGCGGTACCGCTCTGGTCGCGAGTGGGCTGCTCTGGGCAGATAGCATCGCCGCGAAGGTGGTGGCACCGTGAGCGGCGGTCTGCGCAAGGGCGTGCTGGTCGAGAGGGAGGCCCGGTGAAGGCCGTGGCCGTGCTCCTGGTGGCCGTCGCCTGTTGGATCTGGCCGGCCGCGCGATGGCGTCTCCACCGGGTGATCGATCTGCCCGCACCGCCTACCCGGGAACCACGATTCCTCGGGGTGGGTGACCCCGGGGCGGATCCGTTCGCCACCGCGGCCGCACTGGACCTGCTCGCGGTGTGCCTGCGCGCCGGACTGCCGGTGGCGCAGGCGATCCGGGTCGCGGCGTCGAGTGCGCCGCCGTCCCTGGCGCGGCCGTTGACCTCGACCGCCGAGCTCCTCGAACTCGGCGCCGACCCGGACCGGGCCTGGGCTGCTCCCGAGGTGTCGCCGGATGCCCGGCGACGTCGGCGGCGGGCACCGTCGACCGACCTCGGCGCAGACTGTTTCGCGGATCTGACGATGCTCGCCCGACGGTCGGCGCGAGCCGGGTCGGCGCTGGCCGACGGGGTCGGCGAACTCGCCGAACAGGTCCGCCGGCGTGCCCACGACGAAGCGCTGGCCCGCGCCGAGCGGGCCGGGGTGATGGTCAGCGGGCCATTGGGCTTGTGCTTCCTGCCGGCCTTCATCTGCCTGGGCATCGTTCCCGTGGTCATCGGCCTCGCGTCGCAGACCCTGGGAGGTCTGTAGAAAAAACATGCGCCGGGAGGGAGCCAAATCGCCACCCGCTGCGTCCAATTACCGCAACGTTCGAACCCTGAAAGGAAAAACCATGTCACACACCGTGAATCAAAGCTCTCCCGACCACGCCGACCCCATCGAGAATCCGCGCGGCTTGCGCGCTGCCGGCGATTGGCTGAACGCTCAAACGCTGCGCCTGATCAGCGACGAGGAGGGGATGAGCACTGCCGAATACGCCATCGGCACCATCGCGGCAGCGGCGTTCGGTGCGATCCTCTACACCGTCGTCACCGGCAACGACATCGTTTCCGCACTCACCGGGATCATCAACAAGGCCCTCAACACCTCGGTGAGCTGATGGGCGCGCGGCGTCGGGGCGTGGCGCGACGTGGCGTGCTGCGACATGTCGTGGACGATGACGCGGGCATGGTCACCGTCGAGGCGGCGTATGCGATTGCGGCGATCGTGGCGGTCCTGATCCTGGGCATCGGGGCGATCGGTGCGGTGATCGCCGAGATCCGGTGCACCGACGCCGCACGTGAGGTCGCGCGGTTGACCGCAGCCGGTGACGCGGGGGCGCGGGCCGCCGGAGCCCGGCTGGTCGGCGCCGACGCGACCATCACGGTGAGCGAGCAGGGCGGCAAGGTCGTCGTCTCGGTCACCGACCGGGTGCTCTCGCTGCCCGGGTTGACGATGTCGGCCCGGGCGGTGGCGGCGAAGGAGCCGGACGGCTCCGATCAAGTCGACATCGCGCCGGGGGTGACGCCGTGAAAATGCTAGTGCGCCTTGCCCGTGATGATCGTGGCTATGCCACCGTCGCCGCGGCCGGGGTCATCGTCGGGGTGGTGTCGGTCCTGGTGATGGTGGTCTACGTCGGTGCGGCGGTGATCGCCCGACACCGGGCGCAGTCGGCCGCCGACCTCGCGGCCCTCGCCGCCGCCATCGATCACGTCTCCGGTGACGCAGATGCGTGCGCAACCGCCCGGGAGGTGATCGACGATCAGCGTTCGGCGGTGGTGCTGCGTCGGTGTCGTACCGACGGCACCGACGTCGTCGTCGAGGTCGGCGTGCCGATCACGCTGGGGCTCTTCGGTTCTCGCGACGCGTCCGCGGCGGCGCGGGCGGGTCCGGCGGAGTGAACCAACCCCGAAGTGTCCTAACCGATGGCGTCGTCGCCGACGATGATCCGCTTCGGGTACACGCGCACCGAATGCATCGGCGCGAACCACACCTGACCGAAATACACCGACGTATCGCCGCGGTAGGCCAGTTCCAGGACGCCGTCGCCGTACGCGGTGCGGATTCGCGGGCGCACCGCGGTGACGAACGGTGCCCAGTGCACCACCTCACCCTCGGTGAGGAAGCCGCCCGCAGCTGCCCAGGTATCACCCGAGGAGCCCTCGGAGATCGCGAGGTACACCTCGCCGAGTGACGGGCTGATCCGGGGCCCGACCATGGCGCTCTGCAGATACCACTGGGCGGTATCGGCCACGGCCGGGTTCTCCAGGCTGGCCGACGCCCACGCGTAGTGGATGTCGAGCGCGTCGAGTGCCTCGGCCTCCGAGAAGAAGACGTCGCTCTCACCGATCGTCGACGGCATCCGGTCGGGTTCCTGGGTGGGGCGGGCGAGCAGGAAGTACACCGGGCACGGCCGCAGGATCGTGCCCTGCGCCCTGGTGTGTCCGGCGTCCCGGTCGAGCCCGGCATCCCCGTCCTGCCCGGCATCGCTGTCCTGCATTGGTCGATTATCGCCGAGAAACGAGGGTTTGGTTCCCTCCGACACGGAATTCACCGAGACGCCTTGATGATTCACGTGGGCGAAGGCTGGGGGCCGAGGCGCTGACCTGCGTCGACGATGCCCGGATGAGCCCAGGTGACGTCTCACCCCTCGAGCAACGCGGACAGCAGCGACAAGGTGGTGATCGCTCCGGCCTTGTCGAGGGGGTCGTTTCCGTTCCCGCACTTGGGGGACTGCACACAGGACGGGCAGCCGCTCTCGCAGCCACAGTCGGCGACGGCGTCTCGGGTGGCGGCGATCCAGGCGGCGAATTCGGTGTAGCCGCGTTCGGCGAACCCCGCGCCGCCCAGATAGCCGTCGTATACGAACACCGTGGGCAATCCGGTGTCGGGGTGCAGGTTGGTCGAGAGCCCGCCGATGTCCCAGCGGTCGCACGTCGCGATCAGCGGTAGGAGACCGATGGCGGCGTGTTCGGCGGCGTGCAGCGAGCCGGGCAGTCGGGTCGCGTCGATCCCCCCGGCAGCGAGTACCTCGGGCGGCAGCGTGTACATCACCGCGCGGGTGTGCAGTGTCTGACGTGGCATGTCGAGTTCGACGGCGTCGAGCACCTCGCCGGAGAGCAGCGTGCGCAGATAGCCGACGACCTGGTGGGTGACGTCGACGTCGACCAACGCGGTGTGCAGCGCCCCGTGATCGGTGGCGGCGATGACGTCGGTGATGGTGATCTCGGTGGTTTCCCGGGCCGAGGTCGTCCAGTCCGGCTCCTCCGGGTGGGCGAGCGCCAGTCCATCGTCGAGGTCGAGTTCGTCGACGACGTAGGTGCGGCCCTGATGGATGTGCACGGCACCGGGATGCACGGTGGCCGGGGCGCGTCCGGCGTCGACGGTGCCGAGCAACTCCGAGGTGGTCGCGTCGACGATCAGGACCTGTCCGCCGATGCCACCGCGAATGTCGATGTCGCCGTGCGGATCCACCCCGGGCGCGGCATACCAACCGGCCTTGCGCCTGCGCAGCAGCCCCTGCGCAGCGAGGTCGGCGACCAGCTCGCCGGCGCGCCATTGCTCGATCTCGGCGTCCTGCAACGGGAATTCGGTTGCCGCACAGAGTAGGTGGGGGCCAAGAATATAGCGGTTGGTCGGGTCGATGACCGGCGCCTCGACCGGTGTGCCCAGCAGTGCCTGCGGGTGATGGACCAGATAGGTGTCGAGCGGATCGTCACGGGCGACGAGCACCACGAGCGCGTCGCCCGAGGTGCGCTGACGACCGGCGCGCCCGGCCTGCTGCCAGAAGGATGCGACGGTGCCCGGGTACCCGGCGATGATGACCGCGTCGAGGCCGCTGATGTCCACGCCGAGCTCGAGTGCGTTGGTGGTCGCCACGCCGACGAGTTCGCCGGAGGAGATGGCCTGTTCGAGTTTGCGTCGGTCGTCGGCAAGATACCCGGCGCGATACGCCGCCACCTTGTCGGCGAGCTCGGGGGCGCTGTGCGCCAACAGATCACGGGCTCCCAGCGCGGTGATCTCCACACCGCGCCGACTGCGCCCGAAGCACAGTGTGCGTGCGCCCTCGATGACGAAATCGGCGAGCAGTCTTGAGGATTCGGCCCCCGCGGACCGGCGCACCGGTGCGCCGTTCTCGCCGCTGATCCCCGGCACGAAATCGGGCTCCCACAGGGCGATGGTGCGTTCGCCGCGCGGCGAACCGTCCTCGGTCACCCCGACCGCCGGTTCGCCGATGAGCCGGGACAGCGCGGCGGCCGGGTCGGCGACGGTGGCGCTGGCCGCGATCACCGTCGGATTCGATCCGCACGCTCGTGCCAGTCGCAACAACCGTCGCAGGACCAGCGCCGTGTGTGACCCGAACACCCCACGGTAGTGGTGACATTCGTCGATCACGATGTATCGCAGGTTCCGGAAGAATTGCCGCCATTGCCCACGCATCGGCCCGGTGGACGAGCCGCCACCACCGGAGAGCACGCCGGTGAGTATCCCGATGTGCAGCATGTCGGGATTGGTGAAGATCCACCGGGAATGCGTGCGCGCCCAATGCCGGATGTCCGGATCGGTGTCGCCGTCGTAGGCGCACGGCGCAAGGTGTGCAAAGGGTCCGCGCCCGGCAGTCAGTGCGGAGACCGCCCGGATCTGGTCGGCGCCGAGAGCTTTGGTGGGCGCCAAATACAGTGCAGTGGAGTGTGGTTCGGCGAGCAGTGCATTCAGGATCGGTAATTGGTAGGCCAACGACTTTCCTGATGCGGTGCCCGTGGAAATGGACACATGCCGACCAGAGTGTGCATGTTCGGCTGCGGCTGCCTGATGAATCCATGGTTTCGTGATGCCGTTCGCCTCGAATGCCTCTCGCACGTTCTCGTCGACCCATTCCGGCCAGTCGGTGAAAGTCGCTGTGCGCGATGGGATGACGGACAGGTGCGTGATAGGACCAGAGTCCGCTTCGGTACCGGCGAGGGAACGGCGGAGGAGTTCGGTTCCGAAGGTGTGCAGGCTCATAACTCTTTGTTGTCGTCTGTGTGTCGCGCGGTGTCGAAGGTGGTTCTCGTGCTCCGCGACGGGAATTCGAGACCGGATCGATATGTGGCGCTCTGGCGCGACGTCCGTGCAGATGTTACTGCCTGATGTCAATCGGTTGAAATCGTCCACATTTTCGTTCCCACTGGTTCCTGTGACTATCGCATCGGTGCCAGACGTGATTCACTATGTGCGGCCGCAGCTTCTTCCGATGCATCGTCACTGCGGTGATCGGGGGAATCGGGTTGCAGCCGTGGTACTGAGTTTTTCCCTCACCGAACCGCGTCCACGGTTCACCGGGGTTTCTTCGAGGTATGGCGGTCAGAACCGGCCACGGTGCGAGTACATCTCGTATCGGAGTCAGATCGAATGAATGTGAAGGATTGCAGTAATGGCACAGGGAACTGTGAAGTGGTTCAACGCGGAAAAGGGCTTCGGCTTCATCGCTCCTGACGAGGGGTCCGACGACGTGTTCGTCCACTACTCCGAGATCCAGGGATCCGGTTTCCGCACCCTCGAAGAGAACCAGCGTGTCGAGTTCGAGGTCGGGCAGGGCACGAAGGGCCCACAGGCGACGGGCGTCCGCGCCGTCTGAGAGACGACCTCGCGGCAACGCGAAGAGGTTTGTCTTAACCGCTCCCGGTCTGGTCATCCAGGCCGGGAGCGGTTTTCTCTGCCTGGCCCCGGAAGTCATGCGACCCGTGTGGCGGGCGAGGCCGATGGTGCCGCGCAGCGCAGTAGTCTCATATCCGTGGGTCAGTTGGCGTTCTTCTCGGCAGAGACCGACGAACCGGCGATCGACGACCTGGCGGGTCTGCTCGCCGGTCCCGGTCAGTCGGCGCCGGTGTATGCCGGGGCGGACCCGATCGGTACGCGCGTGTCGGTCATCGTCGCCGAACGATGGCGCGCCGACGCCATCGTCGCGCAGGTGCGGACGGTCGGGCTCGACGCCGAGGTCATCACGTCCGACGAGGGCAATCCGTTGGCGCGCACCGCGCCGAGCCCGCGTCTCGATGAACTGCACCGCCGCTGGTCGACGGGCGCGGTCAAGACGATGCCCACCGCGTGGGTCCCGACACCGCATGCGTTGCGGTTCTGGGTGCTGGCAGCCGGCCGCACCGATCCGACCGGGCAGTATCTCCTCGGGCTCGATGCGCACTGCCCGGATTCGCATCCGGTGCTGGCCACCGCGTTGATGCGGGTCGGTATCGCGCCGACCTTCGTCGGCAACCGGATCGGGGCGCCTGCGCTTCGGGTGGGGCGTCGCCGGCTGGCGCGGTTGGCCGAGTACGTCGGCCCGCCGCCACCCGGTGCGACGGCTCGCGAGTGGCCCGGTGCCGGCTGATCGCCGAGGTGCCCGCGATCGTCGTGTCCTCGTATCGGGTGACACCGATGACGCCGAAATGTGATGCATGCTTCACAACCGTCTGACCAGCTGATTCATCGAAAGAATTCGAGATGTCCGGTCCTTTGGGTATACCTTGCCGGGAATTCGGATGTGCAATAGGCGCTATCTATAAGGTACAAACCCACTGAACGAACAAGAGCGGCTCCGGGCACAATCATCCGCCCGAAGACCGACTCGATAGCGAAGGACCCCCGTTGGCCGAGACCAGCACCACAAGCCCCACGAGCGGCAAAGCGATCCGACGACTCGTGATCGTCGAGTCGCCCACCAAGGCGCGCAAGATCGCCGGGTACCTGGGGTCGAACTATGTGGTCGAGTCCTCCCGTGGACACATCCGGGACCTGCCGCGCGGCGCCGCGGACGTCCCGGCCAAGTACAAGGGCCAGTCCTGGGCGCGGCTCGGTGTGAACGTCGACGAGAACTTCGAGCCGCTCTACGTCGTCTCGCCCGACAAGAAGTCGACGGTCACCGAACTCAAGTCGCTGATGCGCGATGTCGACGAGCTCTATCTCGCCACCGACGGTGACCGCGAGGGGGAGGCGATCGCCTGGCACCTGCTCGAGACGCTCAAGCCGAAGATCCCGGTCAAGCGGATGGTGTTCCACGAGATCACCGAGCCGGCGATCCGCGCGGCCGCGGAGAACCCCCGCGACCTCGACATCGATCTCGTCGATGCCCAGGAGACCCGCCGCATCCTCGACCGTCTCTACGGCTACGAGGTCTCCCCGGTGCTGTGGAAGAAGGTCATGCCGAAGCTGTCGGCGGGCCGTGTGCAGTCGGTGGCCACCCGCATCATCGTCGAGCGTGAACGAGAGCGCATGGCGTTCGTCTCCGCGGAGTACTGGGACATCGACGCCACCATGAACGCCGGCGGGTCGCAGGAGGACGAATCCAATCCGCGCAGCTTCTCCGCGCGCCTGGTCAACGTCGACGACGCGCGCGTCGCGACCGGCCGTGATTTCACCCCGAAGGGCTTGCTGAAGAAGGCCGACGGCGTCATCGTCCTCGACGAGTCCCGGGCCACCGCGCTGGCCGGCGCCCTCGACGGCGCCGCCATGACCGTCACCTCGGTCGAGGAGAAGCCCTACACCCGACGTCCGTACGCGCCGTTCATGACCTCGACGCTGCAGCAGGAAGCCGGCCGCAAGCTGCGGTTCTCCTCCGACCGCACCATGCGCATCGCGCAGCGCCTGTACGAGAACGGCTTCATCACCTACATGCGTACCGACTCGACGACGCTGAGCGAGTCGGCCATCAACGCCGCTCGCACGCAGGCGCGAGAGCTGTACGGCGACAACTTCGTTCACCCGACCCCGCGGCAGTACACGCGAAAGGTCAAGAACGCCCAGGAAGCTCACGAGGCGATCCGCCCGGCCGGCGAGACATTTCGCACGCCCGGCCAGGTCGCCGGGCAGCTCGAGACCGACGAATTCCGTCTCTACGAACTGATCTGGCAGCGCACGGTGGCCAGCCAGATGGCCGACGCCAAGGGCACCACCCTGAGCCTGCGCATCACCGGAACCGCCACCAGCGGCGAGGAATGCACCTTCGCCGCGTCCGGGCGCACGATCACCTTCCCGGGCTTCTTGTCGGCCTACGTCGAGACCGTTGACGATCAGGCGGGTGGCCAGGCCGACGACGCCGAGAACCGCCTGCCGCAGCTGACCGAGGGCCAGTCGTTGACCGCCTCGGAGCTGCGTGCCGACGGCCACTCCACCAACCCGCCCGCCCGCTTCACCGAGGCGTCGCTGGTGAAGGTGCTCGAGGAGCTCGGCATCGGTCGCCCGTCGACCTATGCCTCGATCATCGGCACCATCCAGGACCGCGGCTACGTGGTCAAGAAGGGCAACGCGCTGGTGCCCTCGTGGATCGCGTTCGCCGTCGTCGGCTTGCTGGAGGCCTACTTCGAGAGCCTCGTCGACTACGACTTCACCGCGTCGCTCGAGGATGATCTCGATCAGATCGCCAATGGTCAGGAGAACCGCACCCGGTGGCTCACCGAGTTCTACTTCGGTGATTCGGCCGCGAATGCCGAGCATGACGCGGAAATAGCCGGCTCGGAAATCGCCAAGCACGGGGGGTTGAAAAAGCTCGTCGGGGTCAATCTCGAGGAGATCGACGCCCGCGAGGTCAACTCGATCCGCCTGTTCGACGATGAGCAGGGCCGACCGGTCTACGTGCGCGTCGGACGATTCGGTCCGTACCTCGAACGTAACGTCGCCGCGAGCGCCGACGCCGAACCGGACCTGCAGCGGGCCAACCTGCCCGCCGACATGACCCCTGACGAGCTCACCCTCGCCGTGGCGGAGAAGCTGTTCTCCACCCCGCAGGAGGGACGCACACTCGGCACCGATCCGGTGACCGGGCACGAAATCGTGGTCAAGGAGGGCAGATTCGGTCCGTACGTGACCGAGATCCTGCCCGCCGAGGAAGACGGTGACGATTCCGGCTCGGCCGGCGCGCCGGCGACGATCCCGGCCGGGCCCACCCCGCGTGACGGTGGTGGCGCCGGTGACGGTGAGGTCGTCCCGCTCGACGACACCCCGGCGGACACGGGCGGGTCGACCTCCGGCGGTTCGACGGCCACCAAGACCGCTGCCAAGAAGGCGGTCGCCAAGAAGGCCGCTGCGAAGAAGACCGCCAAGAAGGCCGCGGGCCCCAAGCCGCGGACCGGATCGCTGTTCAAGACCATGGACATCTCCACCGTCACGCTCGACGACGCGCTGAAGCTGCTGTCGTTGCCGCGCGTGGTCGGCGTCGATCCGGCGTCGAACGAGGAGATCACCGCCCAGAACGGCCGCTACGGCCCGTATTTGAAGAAGGGCACCGACTCGCGGTCGCTGACCAGCGAGGATCAGTTGTTCAGCATCACCCTCGACGAGGCCCTCAAGATCTACTCCGAGCCCAAGCGTCGAGGCCGGGCCGCTGCCGCTCCGCCGCTGCGTGAACTCGGCAAGAACGACGAGGTCAGCGGACAGCCGATGGTGATCAAGGACGGCCGTTTCGGCCCGTACGTCACCGACGGCGAAACCAACGCCAGCCTGCGCAAGGGCGACGAGGTCGCCTCCATCACCCCTGAGCGGGCGATGGAGTTGCTCGCGGACCGCCGAGCACGCGGACCCGCCAAGAAGGCCACCAAGAAGGCCGCGAAGAAGACGCCGGCCAAGAAGACCGCCGCCAAGAAAACGGCGGCGAAGAAGACGGCAGCCAAGAAGACCACCGCAAAGAAGACTGCTGCCAGGAAGACTGCGGCCAAGAAGACGGCACCTGACGCGTCGGAGGACTGAGAGGACTGAGGGGTCCGAATCCGGCCCCGGCCGAATGTACGTGCTCAGGCGAGGCTACTCAGGGCACCTCGGTGACCGGGATCGGGCTGGTGTTCATCGGGTCGACGTGCGGGCGCGCCAGCAGGGTCTCGATGCCGCGTCCGCGCAGTTCGACGCCTTCGCCGATCTCCCAATACTCGGCCTCCTCGTGCGAGGCCAGGAACACCGCACGCGCCGATCCGAGTACACGTGTCGGCTCGTCCTTGGCGAGTTCGGTGAGGCGGGCGGCCTCGTTGACCGGGTCGCCGATGACGGTGTACTCCAGGCGCTGTTCGGACCCGATGTGCCCGGCGATCGCCTTGCCCGCCGACACCCCGATGCCGATGTCGGTGTCGCCGAGGGTCCGGTAGAGCTCGATGCGCAGCTCGCGTGCCGATGCCAGTGCGCGACCGGCGAAGTCCTCGAGGTCCAGGGGCGCACCGAAGATCGCGAGCGCGGCATCACCCTGGAATTTGTTGACGAAGCCGCCGTGCCTACCGACCACCGCCACCACGACGCGGAAGAACTCGTTGAGCATGTCGACGACCTCCCGCGGGGGCCGGTTCACCGCCAGGCGCGTCGAGCCGACGATGTCGACGAACAGCACTCCCACATAGCGTTCCTCGCCGCCGAGTTCGGTGCCGATCTCGATGGCCCGGCGCGCGACGTCCTCACCGACGTAGCGGCCGAACAGGTTGCGCAACTGCTGGCGTTCGCGCAGGTCGGCCACCATGTCGTTGAAACCGGCCTGCAGCAGGCCGAGGTCGGATCCGTCGTAGATCTTCACCGCGGCGTTGAGATCGCCCGCGGACACCTTCGACTGTGCACGGCGCAATTGTTTGATCGGGTCGTTGATCGCCGCGACCACCCGCACGATCGCGAGCAGGCTGAAAGCCAACGACGCCAACGCCATCCACAGGATCGGTCGTTGCAGCCCGGCGGCGTCGGTCTCGATGAAGTTCAGCCGCTGCATCGTGATCAGGCCGACGATGACCAGCATCGGGGCGACCACACTGATCACCCAGAACACGGTGATGCGGGTGGTGACCCCCGGTGCGATCGCGTTGTCGGGGTTGTTGGCCATCGCCGCGACGGTGATCGGCCGCAGCACCTTCTCGAACTGCAGGAAGCTCAGCACGCAGGTCACCAGTGCGCCGATGAAGCTGGCCATCGCGACGATGAACGCATCCCGGTGCGAGACAGTCAGATTCACGCAGGTGAACAGGATGCCGCCGACCAGCCACATGCCGACGTTGACCGCCGAGAGCAGCATCGGCAGTTGTAACGCCCGCCGCCGGGCGCCCTCGTTGTCCAGGCGGGTGCGGCGCCGATGCCAGATCAGCACCGGCAACGACAGTTGGATACTGAAGACCGCGCCGACGATCATGGCGACCACGAGGTAGGCGGCGAAGATCGCCTGATTGAGGGTGGTGATCTCGTCGAAGCGGAACGAGTCGCTCGCGGGCATCCCGAACCGCAGGAACGCGAAGGTGAACAACGCGCCGACCAGGTTGGCACGCAGCATGTCGAGCGCAAGAATCGGCCACGGGGTGCGGATCAGCCACTTCCCCGTGTGCAGGGCTTTTGACACCCACGACCGACGCTCAATCACGTCAACCACGGTAGCTGGCTGCTTGCAATTGTTAAACGCGGTCGACGAATCGGACGTGTCCGACGTGCGGTTTAGGGTGAGGGTGTGACAAATGTCTTCGACCGGATGATCGGGCAAACGGCGGTGATCGCCGACCTGCGTGACGCCGCCCGCGCGGCACGTGGCCTGGCGAATCGACTCGACGAGCACGCCGCCGGCGCCGTGTCGATGTTCGGCGAGGCCGACGGCAACGAGGATCTCGGCGATCCGGCGCGGTCGTCGATGACCCACGCCTGGTTGTTCACCGGACCGCCCGGCAGCGGCCGGTCGGTGGCCGCGACCTGTTTCGCCGCGGCACTGCAATGTCAGGACCCCGAGGTCATTGGCTGCGGCGAGTGCCGCGCCTGTTCGACGGTGATGGCGCAGACCCACGCCGACGTCCGCAACATCGTGCCGCAGGGGTTGAGCCTGTCGGTGGACTCGATGCGTGAGATCGTGCAGGTCGCCTCGCGTCGTCCGGGCACGGGCCGCTGGCAGATCGTGATCGTCGAGGACGCCGATCGGCTCACCGAGCAGGCCGCGAATGCGCTGCTGAAGGTTGTCGAGGAACCGCCGTCGCGGACGGTATTCCTGCTGTGCGCCCCGTCGGTCGATCCCGAGGACATCTCGGTCACGCTGCGCTCGCGGTGCCGTCACGTCGCCTTGACCACGCCGTCGACCGCCGACATCGAGCGCGTGCTCGTCGATCGCGACGGCATCGACGCCGAGGCGGCCCGCTGGGCGGCGTCGGTCTGTGGCGGCCACATCGGGCGCGCGAAGCGCCTGGCCACCGACCCCGACGCCCGCGCACAACGGGAATCGGCGCTCGGGATCGCGCGGGCGGCCACCCGAGACTCGACGGCGTACAAGGCGGCCGAGGATCTCGTGCGCTCGGCCGAGACCGCGGCCAAGGCGATCAGTGCCGAACTCGACGAGGCCGAGACCGAGGAACTCAAGACCGCCCTCGGTGCCGGCGGGACCGGCAAGGGCACCGCCCGTGCGCCACGCGGGAGCGCCGGGGCACTGAAAGAACTGGAGAGGCGCCAGAAGTCACGCGCCACACGGGTCGGTCGTGACGTCCTCGATCGGGCTCTGGTCGACCTTGCCGCCCTCTATCGCGACGCTCTGGTACTGTCGATGGGCGCCCAGGTGACCGCGATGCACCCCGACAAGACCGACGACACCACGCGGCCGATGGCCTCGTATGCCAGTCCCGAACAGTTGTTGCGATGCGTGGAGGCGGTGCTCGAATGCCGCGAGGCGCTCGACGTCAACGTCAAACCCAAGTTCGCCGTCGATGCGATGGTCGCACGGATCGGGCTGGCGATGCGTGCGACCGAACGGGTGTGAGTCCGCGCGATCGGGCCCTCGCTCAGACGTCGCCGTTGCGCTTGGCGAGTTCGCGGACCCGGTTGAGTTCGGAGATGTTGCCGAAGATCGCGATCCAGTTGTAGGCGAGACACGAGATGATGCCCCACCAGCCCAGCGTGAGGCAGTGCGTCTGTGCCGCCCAGAAGGCCTTGCGGATCTCGGGCCAGGTGCCGACCGTCTGTGTGGGGCTGGTCAGCGCCAAGACCACCATCCCGGTGTGCCGCTTGAAGACCGCGCGGTACGCGCCCGATGGTGCAGCGCGGTACGCGCCCGGCGGGTGGGGCTGACCTGCGTACGGCCCGGCATACGGTTGCTGCGGGTATGGCTGTGGTTGCGGGTACGGCTGTGGCGGACCCGCGTACGGCTGTTGCGGATACGGCTGGCCCGGATGGTGCTGCGGTGCGTTCATCGTTCCCCTCCTGCTGATTCCCCTCCTACTGCGACGGCTCACACGCTAGGGCACGGGGACCTGAATACGGGGCGTGCGTCGTTCAGGTGGACGAACTCGGTTACGCGTCGGTAACCCGACAGAAACGACGCCCTCCTAATGTGGCGTCGCATGGTTCCCGCCACGCCGCGCCCACCCGGCACCGGACTCGACATCACCGGACTCACCAAGGAATTCACCA
>NZ_MVPX01000431.1:0-30627 GCF_002043085.1 Gordonia sp. i37
TGGTTCCCGCCACGCCGCGCCCACCCGGCACCGGACTCGACATCACCGGACTCACCAAGGAATTCACCCCTCGGACGATCCGCGGATCGTCGACGGTGACCGCGCTCGCCGAGGTCGACCTCAAGACCTCGGAAGGGGAGTTCCTGTCTCTCCTGGGTCCCTCGGGCTGCGGAAAATCCACGGTTCTACGCATCCTCGCGGGGCTGGAGTCCCCGACGTCGGGGACGGTACTGATGAACGGGCAGAGCCCGAAGGAGTTGCAACGCAATCACGAGCTCGGCATCGCCTTCCAGGACTCGGCGCTGCTGCCGTGGCGGTCGGTGGAGTCGAACATCAAGCTGCCATTGCAGGTGGGTCGCATGCCCGCCGCCGACGGTCTCGTCGCCGACCTCATCGAACTCGTCGGGCTCACGGGATTCGAGAAGGCCAAACCCGCGGTGCTCTCCGGCGGTATGCGCCAACGGGTTTCGATCGCCCGCGCGCTGGTCGTGCGCCCCACCGCGTTGTTGCTCGACGAGCCGTTCGGTGCGCTCGACGACATGACCCGCCAACGACTCAACATCGAATTGCTGCGGATCTGGACCGAGAAGCCCGCCACCACACTGATGGTCACCCATGGGATCGCCGAGGCGGTGTTCCTTTCCGACGTGGTCGCGGTGATGAGTCCACGGCCCGGACGCGTCATCGAGACGGTGCGCATCGATCTGCCGCGCCCCCGGACCCCGGAGATGATGCGCACCCCCGAGTTCCACGCGATCCACGATCACCTCTCGGGCTTGCTGTTCGGCGCGAAGGGCGCCGATCCGGCCGTCGATGCCACGGAGGCTGTGGGTGGCTAGCATCTCGGCGTCGCGCGCGGGTGCCGACCGGTGGGCCGCGGGCGCGATCGGCATCGTCGGTCTGATTCTCCTGTGGTGGATGGCGGGTGCCCTGCAGTGGTTCCACGGCACCATCCCCACCCCGTGGGCGGTGTGTACGGCCATCGGCGACAAGGGTTCTGCGTTCTACGTCGACAATTTCTCGGCGACCATCTCGCTCGCGTTACGCGGATTCCTCTGGGGCAACGCGCTGGCGATCGCGCTCGCGGTGCTGGTGATCGTCGTGCCGCCGGTCGAGGGTCTCGCCACCCAACTCGCGATCATCTCCTACTGCACGCCGATCATCGCCGTCGCACCGATCGTTCAAGTGGCCTTCGCGCAGGTGCAGACGATGATCGTGTTCCTCGCGGCGATCTCGGTGTTCTTCACGACGATGATCGGCACCCTGTCGGGGTTGCGTTCGCCGCACAAGGGCAGTCTTGATCTGGTTCGGGTCTATGGCGGCGGACGTCTCGTGCAGCTGTGGCGGGTCCGCTCGGTCGCCGCGCTCCCGAATACGTTGGCCGCCATCAAGATCGCCGCCCCTGCCGCCGTGCTGGGCGCGGTGCTCGGCGAGTTCCTCGCTATGCCCGAGCAAGGTGCCGGACCGGCAATGATCATCGCCCAGCAGGCCGGTGACATCCCACAGGTGTGGGCGATCGCGTTGCTCGCCGGGCTGGTGGCAGGCATCGGTTACGCGATCGTCGCGGTGGTGGCGCGGTTCGTCACGCGGTGGTCGACGGGTCTGGCGGTGCTCGGATGAGCGCCGGAGCGGGAAGTCTGTGGGCGGTCGCGAGATTCCTCGGGTCGCTGCTCGCCTCGCTGATCCTGATCCTGGTGATCTGGTGGCTGTTCCTCTTGGCATTCCCCGACATCGGGCCCATCATCGGACGCACGCCGGCCGACGTCTACGCATATCTCTTCACCGCTCCCGACGCGGCGGATTCGCGTCACCAGATCCTCGCCGACCTGTGGATCACCCTCAAGGATGCGGCGGTGGGTTTTGTCACCGGCATGATCGCCGCCGTGCTCGCCGCCGCACTGTTCGTCGTATATCGTCCGGCCGCACAGACATTCATGCCTATAGCGATGCTCCTGCGGTCGGTGCCGCTGGTCGCGATGACCCCGCTGATCACGCTCGTCGTCGGACGCGGTGTCGCGGTCGTCGCGGTGATGGGTGGAATCGTCGTATTCTTCCCGGCACTGGTCATGATCATGACCGGGCTCGCCAACGCGCCCAGGCACCTCGACGACGTCATCGCCGTCTACGGCGGTGGCCGATGGACCGCGCTGCGGCGCTCAGCCGTGCCGTCGGCGGTGCCCGCACTGTTCAGCGCGGCCAAGGTGTCGGTGCCCGGCGCGTTCATCGGCGCGACCGTCGCCGAGTGGCTCGGAACCAACAAGGGTCTGGGAGCCACTCTGCAGCAAGCCCTTCCGGCCGCAGCCTACGACCAGTTGTGGGCATCGGTCGTGGTGATCACGGTGTCGTCGATCGTCGTCTACGCCGTCGTCGGCGTGATCGAGACGGTGGTGCTGCGGCAGATGGGCATGAGCGAGAACTGATCGAACCACCGTCCCGGGCCATTGCCGCCCCGGGAGTAACCAACAGGTAGAAGACCCGGGACAGCCCGGAAAGAGGGGACACCACACCATGAATCAGCACCACACACCTCAGCGCGGGACCGCCGGTCGTAGCGCCGGATTCGACCGCCGATCCTTTCTTCGTTACACGCTGATGGCGGGTGGGGCAGCGGGGGCGCTCGGCGCCGCCGGTGTGCTGTCGGCCTGTAGCAGCGGCAGCTCGGGCGGCAGCGGCGCGTCGTCGACCAACCCGAAGGTGCAGCTGTCGTGGCAGAAGAACATCGAATTCGCCGGCGAATACTGGGCATTGGAGAAGGGCTACTACCAGAAGGCGGGCGTCGGCACGCCGGAACTACTCACCGGAGGTGGTGCGGGTACCGGGGTGGAGACGGGTCTGACGTCGAACAAGGTGTGGATCGGCATGACCGCCCCACAGCTCACCGCTCCGGTCATCCTGCAGGGGGCGAAGCTGAAAACCGTTGCGGCTACCTTCCAGAAGAATCCATTCTGCATCGTCTCCTCGGCGGCCAAGCCCATCAACACCCCGCAGGAGATGAAGGGTAAGAAGATCGGTGTGCAGGCCTCCAACGAGAACGTCTTCAAGGCGCTGCTCACCGCGAACGGGCTGACCGAATCCGACGTCCAGAAGATCACCGTGCAATACGATCCCACCCCGCTGACCAAGGGTGAGGTCGACGGCTGGGTCGCCTACATCACCAACGAGCCGATCACGTTGGCCGAGCAGGGTTTCGAGAACAAGGCGTTCCTCTTCGCGGACTTTAACCTACCGCTCGTCGCCGAAACCCTCGTCGTGCGCCAGGAGACCATCGACAACGAGCGCGACAAGCTGAAAGCCTTCCTCAAGGCTGATATCCAGGGGTGGTACGACGCCATCGCCGATCCCGCGGGCTCGGCGAAACTCGCCGTCACCAAGTACGGCAAGGATCTTGGTCTCGATGAGGCCGAACAGGTCAAGGAAGCGACCGCCCAGAACACCCTCGTCGTCTCCGACGACACCAAGGCCAACGGGTTGCTCACCATGACCGACGCGCTGATCGCCGAGAACATCGAAGCCCTTGCCAAGGCCGGCTACCAGATCAAGCCCGAGCAGATCTTCGACATGTCGCTCATCAAGGAGGTCTACGAGGAGGACCCGACCCTGAAGCGGGCCTGATCCCCCCGCTCGATCCCGCCCGACACCCGACCATCCCACTCCGATGGTCGATCACTCCTGCCCGACACCCGACCATCCCATCCCGATGGTCGAGGTGCGGAGGAGCGATAGCGACGGAGCCTCGAGACCCGTTGCACCGGTGAGTATCCGGTCCCACATGTACCGGAACCATCACCACCGCAACAGGTCTCGAGGCCCAGCCGCCTCCGCATCCACCACGCCGCACCATCAACGACCGCCGACCGGGCGCCATATCCCGTCGACCGGGCGTCACAATCCGCCCACCGGGCGTGCTCCGATACCCTGAAGGTCTGCTCGGTGCACCGCGGCCCGGGCGAACCGTGACGAGGAGTGACGACATGTCCGAGTTCATCAAGAAGATCAAGGACGAGGCCAAGGCGGTCGAGGCCGCGATCGACAACGAACTCACCGTGCTCGAGGGCGTCCCCGGCTATGACCCGCTGGCCAAGGACGAGGACGAGGACGAGGCAGACGACGCCGCCGCCAGCGACGACACCGAGGGCGGCGGGTCGCCGGTCGACGAGCCGAAGTAGGTAGCGCCGTCGTGTCGGTCTCGACCGACCTGTTCGTCACCGCGCTCAAGGCGCATCAGTGGATCTACCAGCACAGTCATGGTCTGATCGGGCACCGTCTGCTGATGGGTAACCCGACCCTGCTGCTGCACATGACCGGACGCAAGAGCGGGCAGCCACGGACGACGGCGTTGACCTATGCGCGTGACGACGAGACCTATCTCGTCGTCGCCTCCAACGGCGGGTCACCGCGCCCGCCCGCATGGCTGGCCAACCTGAAGGCCATCCCGGACGTCGAGATCCAGGTCGGCCGTCGTCATGTTCCGGTCACCGCCCGCGCCACCTATCCGGACGACCCCGACTACGCCCGACGCTGGGACCTCGTCGACGACGTCAACAAGGGCCGCTACGCGCAGTATCAGAGCAAGACCACGCGTCCCATCGCGATTGTCGAGCTGACCCCGCGTGTGTGACTCAGGCCGGGGCGTCGGCCCGTTTCGTGGCTCGCTGTTTCACCGGGTCGGGATAGGGCACGGCGTCGAGCAATCGTCGTGTGTACTGCCGGCTCGGTTCGGTGAGGACTGTCCGGGCCGGCCCCTCCTCGACGAGCCGGCCGTCGCGGAGCACTGCCACCCGGTCGGCAACCTGCTCGACGACGGCCAGGTCGTGGCTGATGAACAGCGCCGCGAATCCCAGATCCCGCTGCAATTCGGCGAACAGATCCAGTACCCGCGCCTGCACGGAGACGTCGAGTGCGCTGGTCGGCTCGTCGGCGATCAGCAGGAGCGGACGCAGGGCCAAGGCCCGCGCCAATGCGACGCGCTGGCGCTGTCCGCCCGACAGTTCGTGTGGCAACCGATGCGCGAAGGACCGCGGCAGTTGTACCGCGTCGAGCAATTCCTCGACACGCCGTGACTGCTCGGTCCGATCACCGATCCGCGCGATGTCGAGAGGTTCCCGGATCGATTCGGCCACCGCGAATCTCGGGTCCAGCGATGCGGTCGGATCCTGCGGGACAAAAGCGATGCTGCGGCGTAGTCGGCGCAGCAGCGCCGGACTGATCGCGCCGATGTCGTGTCCGTCGACGACGACCCGGCCCGAGCGCGGCGCGATCAGACCGCCGATGGCGCGCCCGAGTGTGGTCTTTCCCGACCCGGATTCTCCGACCAGCCCCAATACTTCATCGCGCCCGATCGTCAGGGACACGTCGTCGAGAGCGATGTGCGGGGCCCGTCCGAGGTGGCCGCGGTGGGCGACGGTGAGGTGGTCGACGGATGCAGCCGGAGTCGAATCCGGGGTGTTCGCAGGGGGATCGACCGACGACCGCACTGCAGTGGGTAGCCGCGGTACCGCGGCGAGTAGGTGACGGGTGTAGGGCTGGGTCGGGTTCGCGAAAATATCGAAGACGCTGCCTCGCTCGACGACCTCCCCGAACTGCACCACGACCACCCTGTCGGCGATATCGGCGACCACACCGAGATTGTGTGTGATCAAGAGGATTCCGGCGTTGATGCGATCACGCAGTCGCAGAAGGAGATCGAGGATCTCGCGCTGCACCGACACGTCGAGAGCCGTGGTCGGTTCATCGGCGAGCAACAGCGCAGGATCGTTGGCCAATGCGAGTGCGATCACGACCCGCTGCTTCTGTCCCCCCGACAACTGGTGCGGATAGTCGTCGACCCGACGCTCGGGCTCGGGGATCTCCACCAGCGTCAGCAGTTCGACGGCACGCCGCCGCGCGTCGCGACGTGAGATGGCCTGGTGGGCCCGCAACGCCTGTCGTAGCTGCCATCCCACGGTCTGGACCGGGTTGAGCGCGGTCTGCGGCTCCTGGAAGATCATCGCCACACGCGATCCGCGAATGATGTTGAGTACCTTGTCGTCTTGGTTCAAGACCTCGATGCCGTCGACCTTCACCGACCCGGTGGCGTGCGCGGTTTCGGGCAACAGTCCGATCGCCGCCCGTGCCGTCATCGTCTTGCCGGAGCCGGATTCACCGACGAGCGCGACGATCTCGCCGCGGCTGACCCGCAGACTGATGTCGGAGACGGCGGGACGGGGATAGTCGAAGGTGATGCGCAGTGAGGTGACCTCGAGTGCGGGCGCGGCGTCACCTTCGGGGTGTTGCGATGTGGTCATGTCAGTGCCTCCGGCTGTGCGAGATCGACTGGGAGATCATGCTGAAGCCCAGGACGAGGGCCGAGATGACGATGAGCGGACCCGCGGAAAACCACGGGTTGGTCTCCAGATATCCGTTGCCCGCGGCGAGGATCGCACCCAGCGATGGCGTGGGCGGGGTGACCCCGATGCCGAGGAAGCTCAGCGCACCCTCGACGAAGACCGCCAGTGAGAGCGACAACGCGAACTGTACGCCAAGGGATTCGACCGAATTGGGCAACACGTGTCGACGCAGCACGTAGGTGTTGCTCGCCCCGCTGACGCGCGCGGCCTCGACATAGGGCAGCTCTCGCACACGTAGGACCGATGTGCGTGTCAATCGTCCGAAGATCGGGATCTCGGCGAGCACGATCACGATTGCGACGGTGATGGCGCCCGGCGAGAGAACCGCGGTCAACGCGATGCCGAGCACCAGCGCCGGAAACGCGAGGATGACGTCGAAGACCCGTTGGGCGACAACGTCACTGATCGGATGGGACACGGTGAGCAACCCGATGGCGGTGCCCAGGGCGGCGCCGATAGGGACGGCGATGAAGATGATCAGGAGATCGACGCGGATGCCGTAGAGGACCCGGGTCACCACGTCCCGGTTGAGATCGTCGGTGCCGAGCCAGTGTTCGGCACTCGGCGGAAGCAGGTAGGCGCCGTCGATCTGTTGATCGGGGCCGTAGGAGGTGAGCAGTGGGGCGGCGAGCCCGAGGACGATCACGACACCGACGAGAATTGTGCCGACAAGACCCGGGCCACTGATCAGGGCGCGCCACAATGGTGTTCGGGTGGAACGGAACTCGCGGTCGGCCGGGGTTTCGGGGATCAGTCCGGGACCGACGTCGAGTGTGGTGTCGGTGATCTCGGCGTCGGCCGTGGCCGCCCGGGTCTGTGAAGGGGGCATCACTGTCCTGCCAATCGGATTCGGGGATCGAGCCAGGCGTGCAGGATGTCGGCGAGTAGTTGGATCACCACAAACACGGCAACCGAGAGCAGCACCAGCACTTGCACGAGGGGATAGTCGCGGGCGAAGATGCCCTGTTCGGTGAGCAGTCCGAGACCGGGCCATCCGAAGATGGCCTCCACCAGGATCGCGCCGCCGAGCAACCCGCCGGTCACCAGTCCGAGTGCGGTCAACGCCGGCGGCAGCGCGTTGCGCAGAGCGCTTCGGATCACGATCTCCCGCTGGGGAACTCCGAGGGCGCGAGCGGTCGTTGCGTAGGGCGCTCGGAGTTCGGTCCGCAACGCCTCGGTGAGAAAACGTGCCAGCACCGCCCCGGCGGGTAGCCCCAGGGTGAGTGCGGGCAGGAGCAGATACTGGGCGGTGATCGACGGGTCGGCCCAGAGTCCGTCCGGTGGTGTGCCACCTGCGGGCAGTATCCGCCAACGGACTCCGAACACCAGGATCAGCGCCGTTCCGACGACGAAGGTGGGCACTGCGATCGCGGCGGCGTTGATGCCGGTCAGCACCCAGTTGAGGTAACGATTGTCATAGATGGTGGCGGCCAGGCCGAGGGCCAGCGCGATGATCACCGCGATCACCAGGGCCGTCACCGTCAGCACGACGGTGTGCAGCAGCCCGAAGCCGATGAGGGAGCCGATATCACCGCCGACCTGGTAGCTCTGCCCCAGATTCAGCGTCACCAGTGCCCCCAGCCAGGTCACGTACTGGCTGACGAAGCCACGGTCCAGACCGAGATCGTGGCGGATCGCCGCGAGTTGCTCGGGACCGGCGTCCGGCCCGGCGAGCGCCGACTCGGGCCCGCCGGGGATCAGACGCAGGATCGAGAAGATGAGCAGCGATGCGATCAGCAGGACGGCGATCGCGGTCGGTATGCGTCGCGCGAGGTAGGTAACCATCAGTCATCGGCTCCTTGGTGGGCGAGGTAGGTGTTGACGAAGTGGAACTGTCCGCGCCGGTCCCAGTCGACATTGCCGACCGACGGCGCCAGGGCCGCCTTGGTGAACACGATGCCGATCTCCACGAGGAACAGATCGCGCAGCCACACGTCGTCGAGTTGCCGGTACGCGCCGAGCGCTGCGGGGGAGGCTGGGTCCGGGGTGGTCCACGCGGCGTTCGCGGCGGCGGCATACGCGGGATCGACGAAGTTCGACGAGTTCTTGGCGGCATTGAACGGGTAGGCCGACACCGCCAGCGTGGAGGGGGTGAACTGCGCGAAGCCGTGTTGCAACAACCACAGGCCGGTGAACTTGCCGCCGATCAGCTTGGCCGCCTGCTGGGTTTGGTCGTTGGGCGACAACACGACCGGGACGCCGATGTCGGCGAGATTGGACTGCACGATCTGTGCGACGACACGGTCGACGCCCTGGGTCGAGTAGTCCAACGGTATCGGCTCGGCGATGGGGCCGTGTGCGGCAACGAGTTGCCGAGCCTTCGCCAGGTCACGCGTGTAGGTCTGATTGGCCTGTGCGAAGTAGGCGGGCGACCACTTCGGCCACGGAAGATTCACCACGTAGCCACTGCCGCGGAACACGTCGTTGATGATGCGTGGTCGATCGATGGCGTAGGCGATGGCCTGGCGCAACCGTACGTCCGACAACGCCGGGTTGGTGACGTTGATGCCCACGTATTCCTGCGATTCCCCGCCGGTGAAGGTGACCTCGCGGAAGCCGTATCGGCTGGTCGCCAGTTGCTGGTCGTGGTAGTTGAGGTCCTGGGTGGCGTCGATCTGACCGGTACGCAGTCGCGTGTAGAGCGCCTGCTGGTCGGGGATGACGGTGAAGGTGATGGCGTCGAGATTGGCTGGACCACCCCAATAGTGCTCGTTGCGGACCAGTCGCACCGACGAGTTCGGCTGCCAGGACGAGAACGTGAACGGGCCGGTTCCGTTGAAGACCTTGCCTGCCTTGAGTTCCGGCAGGGTGTTCACGTCGATGATCGGAGCCGAGTCCAGCAGGTCGAAGACATTGCTCAGCGGGTGGGCGAAGCTCAGCACCACGCGGTGCGGATCGGTGGTGTCGAATCCGGTGATCGCCGCCGCCGTCCGCTTGAACTGTGGGGTCCATGGGCCGCTCAGATACGCCTTGATGGAGGATTCGACATCCGCGGACACGAAGGGCCGGCCATCGTGGTAGCGCACGTCGGGACGCAGGTCGAGGGCCAGCGATCGGCCGTCGGCGGCGAGCTGCCAGTGGGTGGCCAGGGCGGGCTCGACGGTGAGATCGTCACGGGAGTATCGGATCAAAGTGTCGAAGACGTTGGCGACGACCTGGCCGTTGAGCGCGCCGGTGCCGATCTGCAGGAAAGTCTTCGGTGACAGGTCGGTGAGCACGCCGACTCGCAGATCACCACCGCGCGGCGCGGCCTGCCCCGGCGCCAGCGAAGTTGCCGATGAATTCTGCTGCTGGGCAACGGCGGAACTACATCCGGCGAGAATCCCGACGAGTGCGATGCTCAGAAAAGCCAGTGCGGCCGAACGTAATCGGGATGCGGGCATGGCGGGTGATGGTCCTTCGTGGGGATGGGAATGGCTGGTCGGGTCCCGACCACTGTCTCGGCAAACGCCGACGAATTCCAAGTCCACGGCGAGTTTCTCGGTTGGCTCGTGCAAAGGGTTGACACTGCTCGACGTTGTCTGGAAGGTGAGTGCGCAAACGTCAGCCCGGACCGCCGTCGGCCTGTTCTTGGTGCGGTCCCAGTCATGGAGGTTGTTGTGCCACAACCGCAATCCCGAGTACCCGATCACGCGCGGGGTTACGAGAACTTCGGTGGGGTGATCGACCGGACGTCGTCGGCGTCGCAACCCTGGTGGCCGTCGCAGCCGACTGCGCCGCAGGGTGCCCCGAATATCGTGGTGGTGCTCATCGACGACATGGGCTACTCCGACATCTCGCCGTTCGGCGCCGAGATCGACACCCCCCACGTCGCGGCACTTGCCGAGCGCGGGGTGCGCCTGTCGAACTACCACACCACCCCGGTGTGCTCCCCGGCGCGGGCTGCGCTGCTCACCGGACTCAACCCGCATCGCGCCGGCTACGGCAGTGTGGCGAACTCCGATCCGGGTTTCCCCGGCCTGCGACTCGAACTCGCCGACGATGTGTTGTCTCTGCCGGAGATATTGCGAGACAATGGATATGCGACCTACGCCGTCGGAAAATGGCACCTGGTTCGGGACGCGAACATGGGTCCTGGGCGATCGCGGGATTCTTGGCCGGTCCAGCGGGGTTTCGACTCGTACTACGGTTCCCTGGAGGGATTGAACTCGTTCTTCTACCCGAATCAACTGCTCGCCGACAATTCCGTCGTCGACGTCGATGAGTATCCCGATGACTACTACGTCACCGATGACCTCACCGATCGGGCGATCTCGCAGATTACCTCATTGCGCGCGCATGACGCCGACAAACCCTTTTTCCTCTATTTCGCCCACATCGCCATGCACGGACCTCACCAGGTCAAGGAGACCGATCTCGAGAAGTACCGCGGCCGTTACTCCCAAGGATGGGATGCCATCCGGCTCAACCGCTTCGAGCGTCAGATCAAGTCGGGCCTGTTCGATCCGGACACCCCGATCGCGCCACGCAACACCGAACCCGGGTACGACGCGCCGCCGTGGGATGACCTGAGTGAGGACGAGAAGCGTCGTTTCGCCCGCTATCAGGAGGTGTACGCGGCGATGGTCGACTCCGTCGACCAGAGCGTCGGTCGCATCGTGGACACGCTGACCGAACTCGGGGAGCTCGACAACACCATCATCGTGTTCACCTCCGACAACGGCGGTACGGCCGAAGGCGGACCGACCGGAACACGCTCGTACTTCAGCCAATTCGTCCACGGCCCGGTGCCACCGGACTGGGAGCGCGACGTTCCTCATGACGAGGAGTTGATCGGCTCTGCCGCGCTCGGTGTGCACTATCCGCGAGGCTGGGGGCAGGCGTCGAACACCCCGTTCCGCTTTTACAAGGGACAGACCTTCGCCGGTGGCGTGCGGGTTCCGTTCGTGCTCTCTTGGCCGAAGGGGTTGACGCGCAGTGCCGACGACAACGGCGTGCGCCGTCAGTACTCTTACGTCACCGACATCGTCCCGACCCTTCTCGACCTCGCCGGTCTGACGGCGCCGACCCATCGTCACGGCAGGCCCGCGCAGGAACGCGACGGCGTCAGCATCGCCGACGTGCTGCGCGATCCGACTGCGGAGTCGGCGCACACCGAGCAGTACGCCGAATTCGGCGGTCACCGAGGTTTTTACCGAGACGGTTGGAAACTGGTGTCGCTGCATCGTGACCCGGCCGATGTCGACAACCCGACCTGGGAACTCTACGACGTCAACACCGATCCGGCCGAGACCGACGACCTCGCGGCGCGCCATCCCGAACTCGTCGCCGAACTGGCGGCCGCCTGGGATGACGCTGCATGGCGCAATACGGTCTTCCCGCTGTACGATTCGGCCGCCGATCAGGTCCGGCGGCGTCCCGACGAGGAGCGTTTTACCGATCCGGTGCGCATTCTCGCGGGCACGCCACCACTGGAGCGCTATCGATCGAGCAAGCTGATCGCCTATCGCGACTTCGACATCGAGGTCGAACTCGCCGGATGGACCGACCTCGACGAGGGCGTACTCGTCGCCCACGGGGATCAGCAAGGCGGATACCTGCTCTACGTCGAGGCCGGTTCAGCGCATTTCGTGTTCAACAGTTACGGGCGCATCTCCCGGGTCAGTGCCCCGATCCCGGCCGGAACCGGCGGGTTGGCGCTGCGCGCGGTCGCCACCCCGCAGGTCCGCTGGGACTTCACCCTCGAGGCGTCGGTCGACGGGTCGTCCGAGGTGATCGCCAAGCTGGACAATCAGTTTCAGCTCATCGGCATGGCGCCGTGGACGGGGATCTCGGTGGGAGCCGACGCTCGTGGTCCGGTGGATGCGCAACTGCGTTCCCGGCGCGGGGTCTTCCGGTTCGGGCCGGCTCTGCGGGCGGTGACCTATCGGCCCGGAGCGGTCCGGGTCCCGGCCGCGGTCCGCAAAGAGATCGAGGAGAGCGCCGAGTACCACGCGGATTGAGCGGCCCTCCCGTGGGTCGGTGGGGTTCGAATCAGCATGAGTCAGACCATGCGCGGCCGCCGCGGCTGCGCGGACAGTGAGAGTAACGAATGAAAGGGAACAGCAATGACGTTGACTCAGATCGATAGTCGGAGTGACCATCAGGCCGCCGCCGACCAGCTCTACCGGGACGCCGGCATCACTGTCACCAAGCTGGGGGAGCACATCGGCGCCAAGATCGACGGTGTGCGCCTCGGTGGGGACGTGTCGACCGAGCAGGTCGAGGCCATCCGCACCGCTCTCGCCGTGAACAAGGTGGTGGCGTTCTCGGGGCAGGAGCATCTCGACGATGCGAGTCAGTACGCGTTCGCCTCGCTGCTCGGTGAGCCGACCGCGCCGCATCCGACGGTCACCTCACGTGGCGATCAGTTGCTGACGATCGAGGGAGCCGCCAACAGCTGGCACTCCGATGTGACCTTCGTCGACCGCATCCCCAAGGCGTCGCTGCTGCGCCCGATCGTGCTGCCGAGCTATGGCGGTGCGACCACATGGGCCTCGACGGTCGCCGCCTATGAGCAGTTGCCCACTCCGTTGCGGTCGCTCGTCGAGGATCTCTGGGCCACTCACTCCAACCTCTACGACTACGTCAGCCAGAAGGAGCCGTCGGGCGGCATCGACGTCGCCCAAAAGCGGGAGCACTACGCCGAGTTCACCAGCACCGAGTACGAAACCCTGCATCCCGTGGTCCGGGTGCACCCCGAAACCGGCGAACGCAGTCTTCTCCTGGGACATTTCGCCAAGGAGTTCCGTGGACTCAAGGCCTCGGAGTTCGCTAACCTCTATCACCTGCTGCAGGACCGGATCACGAAGCTGGAGAACACCTTCCGGTGGAACTGGAGCTACGGTGACCTCGTCATCTGGGACAACCGTGCCACCCAGCACTACGGCATCTCCGACTTCGGTGACCAGAAACGTCAATTGCATCGGATCACACTCGCCGGTGACGTACCCGTCGACATCCACGGCCAGAGCAGTCGGATTCTCAAGGGCGACGCCTCGCACTACTCGTCGGTGGAGCAGTCGCGGCGGCTGGGGGTCTTTGCCGCCTGACGGCCCGATCGCCTGAGAATCAACTGAGAGAAAACTGAATCATCTGTGGTCGGGTCCCCTGGGGGATCCGACCACAGCTGGCTTTCGCCTGCGGTTTTCGTTCTGTCACCCGGCCGGACGAACCTGAGAGGAATTTTGCTATTTGACACTTGCGGGTGGTTTGTCTGGATTAGTGTCGCCGGTGCACGACGGGGAAGTCGGGGGCTCCTTCTCCAACCGCACACCGGATTGAAGGAGCCGATCCATGGGAAGACACAGCCTCGTACGCGAACCCGCCACCCGCCGTGTGGCTTTGGGCGCCACCGCCCTTGCGGCGTCGGCCACCCTGACAGCCGGTCTGGCCTTCGGTGACGGCCAGGCACAGGCCTCGATTCCGCAGGTGACCAGCGGCCTGGCGAGCATCCACGACTGGTCGACAGCGACCCTGGATGAGGTGATCGCGGCGTTGGGGATCGAGAGCCAGGGCATCGCCGGTGGCGTGGCGTTGGGGCCGAACTATCTGATCGATCAGCTGGCCGGGTTGCTTGGTGTCGACCCTGCTTTGATCAGTGATGGACTGGCGACTCTTGGCGTTGAGTTCGGCAACGAGCTGGCGATTGCGGTTCTTCCCGGCGTAGCCGCTGCAATCCCGCTTGGCGCCGGTACCAGTGCCGCAGCGCTGTCGATTCTGGGTGTCGCGCTAGCCACCGATGGCATTACTTCCACGATCAACGACATATGGGATCTCGTGCTGATCCCTGAGATTCCGATCATCAATCCCGATCCGCTCACCCTCGGTGATCTTGCGGAACTGGCCGGCATCGACCGCGCCGACCTCCCCGACGACACGGTCTTCTGCCTCGGTGCCTTGGCGGCCGCGAACTCGAAGACCGCGGGTTCGTGTCTGAACATCGCCGCCACCATCGATGCTCGCTACATCAAGGTCGCCGATGGCCAGCAGTCCGGGGAAGTGCAACTTGCACTGACCAATCCGCTCTCGGTGCTGACGCTGCTGACCGATCAGGATCAGTTGCTCGACATCCTCGCCCAGGCGATCACCGGTGATCCCATCTACGTCACCAAGGACGTCCTCCGCCTCAGTCTGAACGGCCCGGAGAACCTCGCCCTCACCAGCGATTACGGATACTCGGGTCCGATCAGGATCTCGTGGCTCGGTTCGCAGTTCGTGCTGTTCCCCGGCACCGCGCAGACACACGGCACCAACGGCCCCGACTACGTCAACTACCTGAGCCTGCCCACCCTGACGCTCGGCACCCCGACGTCGCTGCAGCAGATCATCCCGACCTTCGACGTCTCGTCGTTCAACTTCTTCGATCTGTTCACCATCCCGGCGTTCAACACCGGCAACCTGGCCTCTGCGTCGCCGACGAGCGCGACGGTCCCGGTGTCGGCGTTGCGGTCGGTGCAGCCCGAGCTGATGAGCGTTTCGGCCGCCGACGCCCCGACCACCGACGTCCCAACCACCGATGCCCCGACCACCGATGCCGGGGATGGTGGACAGACCGCAGGGGCGCCCGCCTCGACCAACCCGGCGGCCGCTCCCGCGGCCGGCGATTCCACTCTTGCCACCGGCTCGACGGACACGGATCAGGCTGCACCGCAACAAGATACGCCGATACCCGCACCCGTCGTGACGACCCCGGCCGGGCAGGCCGACGCCGGTGATCAGGCCGGCGGTGCCACGGGTGACCAGGGTGCCGCGAACACGGCACCGATCACCGACGACTCGTCCTCGTCGACGCCGTCGAGCTCACCGGCGGTAGGGTCCGCGACGACCGGTGGCACCGGTGCCTCCACTGTGAGCGATCAGCAGCAGCCCGCAGCCTGATCGCCCATGCGGTGCCTTACGATCGCCGCATGACCAACGCGGGGGATCTTCGAAGAATCGTCGAGGCGGCGCTGCTGTTATTTGTCGCGGTGACGATCATCGATCTGACGTTCACCCATCAGGGCTTCTGGGAGTCGGTGAAGGACGGTCTGGTCTTCGCCGTCATCGCGATGGTCGTGTACGTGGTGTGGGACTTGGCGAGTTCGGCGTTCCGTGCGCGGCGGCGGGGCGACGCGCACGGCCGTACCGACAGTCGATAGGGGCGCTCACTGGGCCGGCCGGTACTCGACCGCTGACGGTGCGGCCTCTGGCGGAGCCGAGAGCCGACCCAGCATGATCGTCGACAGCAGCATCACGCCGAGGGCGACGAAGATCGCGATGTCGCCCGCGTTTCCGACGCGGAGGGCCTCGTCATAGATGGTCAGCCCCAATGACATTGCGATGATCGGTTTGAGGACGGTGACCGCGGGCAGGCTGGTCTGGACGTCGCCGGCCTGATAGCTGGACTGCTGCCACAGGGTGCCGAGCGTCGCGGCGACCGCCATCGCCCAGAACTCCCAACTTGCGAGTCCGTCGAGTAGCCCGTCGCGGAATGCGGCGATCCCGGTCTTGGTGAGCGGTGCCGAGAGGCCGAGGAGAACGCCGGCGCCAATGGCCAGTGTGAGTGATCGCCACGTGCCGTGTGGCAGTCGTGAGCCGCCGACCACGCAGACGATCACGACGGGGATCATCACTGCGAGCGGAATGATCCAGTCGCTGAACGGTGGATCATCGATGCCCTCGGTGGGTTGCCCGAGCAGCATGAACACCACCAGTGATGCGGTCAACAGTGCAGCCCACGTCCATTCGCGCGGGGTGAGCATCCGACGTTCGGAGTAGGCGCCCATCGGCAGGGCGAACAGTAACGCGGTGACCAGCAACGGCTGCACCAGCATCAGGCTGCCGACCGCCAAGGCCCAGGCCTGGACGACGAATCCGAGGATGTCGGCGGCGATACCCGCCAGCCACGTCTTGCGTCGGAAGAGTGCGACGAAGAAACCGGCACCGACGGCGCCGTCGTCGGGCAGCCCTCGGGTGCCGGCGGCCTGGAGCACCGATGCGATCGCGAACAGCAGTGCCGCGGCGAGCGACAGGATTATCGCGACGATGTCCACGCACACTCCGTGGTCGGCGTAACCGGCGATTCGACGTGTCGCATGAGCCGAAGCGTAGTGCACCGCGCCCGGATTCGGGCGAGGCCCGGCGTGCGATCGGACCACGACCCCGCCCGGTACACATGGCCCCGCCGAACACAAGGGCGACGACCGGATCGGTCACGTCCGTGTCCTGCTCGCCCATCAGGGCGGTGCCCGCCAACTCCGTGGGGGAGTGGTCGGAGCCGTGTCGGAAACAGTGTGTCGTGAGCGACCCGGTCGTCGCGCGTCATGTTTGGTTGATGTGTTCGTCTCGGACCTTGTTCGATAACCACCTCCTTTGTCGGACAACGGTTGTCGTGGTGTGCGGTCGGCGCGGAGGGTCACGTTGATGTGGTGACGGCCGGTCGGGCCTGCGCCCATCGCCAAGACCGGCGAGTTCGTGACTTGCTTCGCCTGAACGCGACCGGACGACGCGCTGTGCTGTGTGCACCGACCGGTCGAGCCGACGTGGACGAGGGAGTTCACAGACCTCGATTCCGTACCGCACCAACCACGTCCGATCCGCTGCAGACCAGGCGATGCTCTCGTCGAGAATTGGACGGCAAAAGCCTGCGGCCGGACGGGCGTTGGTCGCAGTCCGGATGCTCTCGCCCGCGTCGAAGTCGGTCGAGAGTTGCTCTCCTACAACAGTTGTCATCGTTCACCTCCGGCGGCAAAGGATGCTGTCGACACCAAAATAGCACCACGGACCGAATAGTGCTAGCGATCTTCGCCAACGAATGCTAGAAGATATGGCGAACATCGTCACGACGAGAAGGTAAGGAGGACACCATGACTGACAGATGTCGGGTTCATCGCGGAACGGCTGGGGCGGCCATCGCCATGGACATGTCCACCTTCCCGCCCCCGCCGCCCTGGCGGCCGGACGACCGACCCCTGGCATCCCAGAGTGGCGACGAAGGTCCGCTGTGGCCGATCCTCATCGTGCTCGCCGCGTTGATCGTCCTGTTGGCGGTCGACGTGGCGACTCGGCACTGGTGGAGTTGACGCAACGTCGGTCCCGGCACAGCCCGACCAAGCCCTACACGCTTCGCATGAACGGGAAGGTGGAGCGATTCAATGGCGCATTGGCCCGGGAATCGGCCTACGTCCGCGAGCCCGCCTCGGAAGCGCTCGACGGGATAACGGCGATGGATCGCTTGCGCGACGCGCCGGCGAAGCGGCACAAGGAGAGCTTGCGGTGAGGGGCCTCGGAGAGCCGCTGCCGTGCCTAGAATCGTGGGTATGACCGCTGCCGCGTATCCCCAGCTGATGTCGCTGGAGCAGTGGCGTGCGTTGCCGGAGGCGCCCGAGCAGCGGGTCGAGCTTCAGGAAGGCCTGGCGATCGTGTCTCCCCGTCCCACCCCCGCACATTCCCGCGCGGCGTCTCGGTTGTGGCAGCAGTTGGCCGCGCAGCTTCCGGACGGCTTCGAGGCGTTGCAAGAGGTCGAGGTGGTCATCGACGCGGCCACGCCGGCAACGGTGCGGATTCCTGATGTGATTGTCCGGCGCACCGATGCCGATGACTCGATGATTACCGCTGACCAGGTGGTGTTGGCCGTTGAGGTCGTCTCGCCGGGCTCGCGGCGCACCGATCACGTGATGAAGCGCAGTGAATACGCCGACGCCGGCATTGCTCACTACTGGATCGTCGACCTTGATTCCCCGGCCACCATCACCGTTCTCACGCTGGGCCCCAATGGGTATGTCGGTGACCAGCACAGCGGCGAGGTGACGGTGGAATCACCGTTCCCGGTGGCGGTCGCCCTCGACACCACGTAACCCCGGCGCTGAGAGGGGTCCCGGTATGCGCGGGCCGCTGCGAGGGACACCGGCACAACCACCAACGGCCCTGATCGCGCTTCCTGGTCATGCATGCGGTTTTGTACTGCCTGCAGGAGTACTCCCAATCGTGTTAAGGGGAACGTTTCCCTGCCTCCAAACGATAAGGGGCACACTCCACAAAAGTCGGTCCAGTGCCTCGGAAGAGGACAGTCGGCTCGTCGCTGGGATTCGTACACGGCCAGCCGATCTCGGAGGTCTTCGATCTCCTCAAGCAGGCCGTCGTAGCGTTCCGGCGACAGCACGATCGCGGCCGGCTTGCCGTGGTTCGAGATCACCGTTGGCTCATCTTCGGCGTCTCGGATCAGCTCGGACAGCTTGGCCTTCGCCTCGCGGATGGAATAGCTCGTCGGGTGTAGACCTCCCTTCGGTGGCCGATACGAACGACCACGATGACGAGTTCGCCGTCGTCAATGGTGTAGACGTGGTAGTTGCCGACGCGGATGCAGTAGCTGTCGGTGGTCCCGACAGCTTGGCCACGCCGTGCGGACGCGGATTGTCGGGCAGCGACTTGATCGAGTCGCTGATGAGCTTCTGCTCGACGCGAGGGAGCTTGCCCAGCGACTTTGCCGCGCTGGTCGTGGTCCTCAGCTCGTATCCGCTCATGATCGTAGTCCACCAATGTGGACCACATTGGGGAAGCGATTGTGGACCACATTCGTGGACCATCTAACGGCTCCCAGTCATCGCCCAGGACCGCGGCGAGACGGCCCCGGAGGTCGTCTGCCTCGGCTCGTTTGCCGAAGGGTTACTCCGTTGACCTCGACGGCCAGCGCCATCAGCTCGGGGTCCGGTGGCACCCACGCCGGATTGGTGGCCATCGCGTTCGCCTGGCGCCGGCGCATGAGCACGCGGACGCTCTCGGTAGCGGCTCGCAAAAGATCCCGGTCGGGCACGGTTCCGGGTGGGTAAAGTGTGGGTCAGTGCCGATCCGGGGGAGCCGAATCGGTAAACCCGCTGGCTGTGGAGCCGCCCAGGGGAATCGAACCCCTGACCTATTCATTACGAGTGAATTGCTCTACCGACTGAGCTAGGGCGGCGTGCTGCGCAAGGCAGCGCTGACGAGTGTAGCGAGTCGCGGGCGCCGAACAAAAACCGCCTCGGATCAGGCGGGAAAGTCCGCGCCGCACGGCACGGGCACCGGACGCCGCGGATCGAGGGCGCCCTGCACCAGGGCGCCGACGGTCGGCGAGTAGATCATCCCCAGATGCCCGACCACCGAGTGCGGACATACCGACTCGACGACGATGTTCGTGACATTGGGCGCCGGGTCCATCAGTGCGTTGGCCAGCGGAAACACCACCTCGTCGTGGGTGCTGGCGAGGTTGACGTAGCGGATTCCCGGGTGCAGGGGCCCGTTGTCGCCCTGGCCGGCCGGCGGCGGGGCGGTCCGGGGCGCCCATGGAGAGTTCGAATACCCGCGGTTGGGCGCCGACACGTCGACGATCGTCGCGATCTGATCGGCCTTGCCGGGCACCTGGGTGACCAGTTGCGCGATCGCCCCACCTTGCGAGTGCCCGACGAGGTCGACCTTCGTCGCGCCGGTCCGTGCGCGCACCGCGTCGATGAACGACGTCACCTCGCGCGTCGACTCGGACTTGTCGGCCAGCGCCCCGATGTTCGCGCTCCACGGCGTCTGTCCGTAGGTCAGACTGAACACGCAGAAACCGGCGTTGGCCAGCGTCGGAGCGAGATAGGCCCACGCCGAGAGCTGGTTCGACGCGGTGCCGTGCAGCAGGATCACCGGATCTCGGCCGTGGCGGTCGGTGCAGTGGTCGAGGTTGGCGCCCGGGGGTGAGGTGGTCGCCGGACGTAGATAGCCCGCGGCCTGTGCGGCGATGACGTCGGTGGTCACCGGAAACGGGGCGGCCGATGCCGCGGTGGCGCCGAGGGCGCCCCCGCCCACTGCCGCCAGAAGTGCCGCCGCCGCGACGATCAGGGTCCGCATCCGCGCCCGATGACGTGTGGTCATCGTGTGAGTATGACGCCTACGACGCCGCGAATTGCTCGGAAATCTGGGTCAACCGCACGCTGTTGCCCGACGGATCACGGAAGCCCGCATCGATGCCGTACGGCCGCGACTCCGGTGCCTCGGTGAATTCGACGCCGCGTGCCGACAGATCCTCGTAGGCGGCCTGGCAGTTGTCGGTGGTGAGGAAGATGGTGCCGGCGAAGCCCTTGGCGGTGAGATCGGCGATCTCGGTCTGCGTGGTGCCGTCGATCATCGGCGGACCAGGGATGGCCATCAGGACGATCGACACGTCGTCCTGTCCGGGCGGGCCGACGGTCAGCCACCGGAAGCCGCCCATCTCGGGCATCGTCACGTCCTGGCGGACCTCGAGGCCGACCTTGCCGGTCCAGAAGTCGAGTGCGGCGTCCTGGTCGTGCACCCAGAGCTGGGCGCTGGCGATGCGAATCATGATGTGAGCCTTCCTGGTTGGTGCTCGTCGAGAGATGGTTCTCGAGTGATCTCAGCCTAGGAGTCGGCGTCGGGCGGGGTCTTCTTCCTCTGTGCTGTGTTCGGGTCGGCCGTGCGGGAGGTGGGCGCCGGCCGGGTGAACACGCGCAGGACACATGCCGGCACATGGGCTTGATCGCCCGCGGGCGGGAACGACGCGCGATAGGCGGTCGGGGTCTTGCCGTAGGCGCGGGCGAAGCTCGTCGTGAACGAACCGACACTGCGGAGCCCGACGGCGATGCAGATGTCGGTGACACTGCGATCGGTGTTGCGCAGCATCGACGCCGCGCGTTCGAGTCGTCGGGTCTGCAGATAGGCGTGCGGGGTCTCGCCGTAGGCCGAGGTGAATGCGCGGGAGAAGTGTGCGCGTGAGAGTCGGGCGGCGGCTGCCATGTCGTCGACGGTCAGCGGCTCGGCGAATCGCGCGTCGACGAGTTCCTTGGCACGCAGGAGGTAGCGGGCCGGCGGCGGCGAGGGCATGGATCCGATTATGGGCTCGACACCTACTCGCTGGGGGACTCGCGACGAAGGAATTCCTCACCCCGCGGTGACAACTCGTAGCCGACCTCGAGGCTGTGGGTGAGTCCGAGCTTCTTGAGTTTGCGCACGTCGAGCTTGAAATCCAGCTGCGGACGGCCCACCTCGGCGGCCAGTTCGGTGGACACGACTCCCGGTCGACGGGCGATGAGCGTCAGCACTTCTCGCGTCCACGGGCCGTGCGGTGCGCGGGAATCGAGCCGATCCAGGCGTGTGCGCAGATCGGCGAGATCGGCCGCGGATAGCGCGGCATCGTTGCGCAAGGCGATCCGTGGGTCGGGACCGGCGTGCCGCAAGCCGATGCGGAAGACGGGATCATCGGTGCGGCGCAAGGCCTTACGTGCCTGTTCGGCGGTGTCGAAACCGGCGCGGTGTGCGTCGGCGTCGGAGATCTCGGAATCGGTGACCTGCTCGACCGACGTGATCTCGATGAGTTCACCCTGACTGACGAAACGCGAACCGGGATGCAGACGCGGCGCCGACCACCGACGGAAGGCCAGGTCGACCTCTCCCTCGACGATCCGTGGCATCAGCCGGGCCGGGATCAGCATGAGAGCAGCGTAATCCCGGCGAAGCCCGAAACGACGGTGTTCGTCAACGGTGATCGGCCGTATGGTCGGGTAATGAGCGACAACCCCTACACCCTACTGACCGCCGCCGAGGTCACCGCCGCCGTCGCCGACCCGTGGCGGGTCATCGCCAACGCCCTGCAGGTGGCTTACCGGACCCGGAACATGTTGACCGGCGGGCGATTCGTCGCGCGCATCATCGACGCCGCCGAGGAGGCCAACCACCATCCCGACATCGATCTGCGCTACGGGTCGGTGCACCTGTCCCTCATCACGCACAGTGAGCATCGGATGACCGATGCCGACGTCGCATTGGCGAACCGGATCGCCGACATCGCCCGCGAGATGGATCTCGAACCGTTCGCGGCGCCGCCCGCTCGTTTCGAACTCGCGATCGACGCTCTGGACATCACCGCGATCCGCTCGTTCTGGAAGACGATCCTCGGCTACGACGACGACCCCGACGACACGCTCGACCTTGTCGACCCCACCGGCATTCTTCCCGCGGTCTGGTTCCAGCAGATGGATTCGCCACGGCCGCAACGCAGTCGGATGCACGTCGACCTATGGCTTCCGCACGATGAGGTGCAGGAACGGATGGCTGCGGCCATCGACGCCGGCGGACACCTGGTCACCGACGCCTACGCTCCGTCGTTCTGGGTGCTCGCCGACGCCGAGGGCAACGAGATCTGCCTGTGCACGTGGCAGGACCGCGAAGAATCCGACTGATCGGCCGGTGTTCGCCGTCGACTCACGTTCGGCGAGTTGCCGGTGCGGTGGGTCAGTCCTCGGCGTTCGCCGCTGCCGCGACGGCCGCGGCCACTGCCGGTGCGACCCGCGGGTCGAGCGGGCTCGGCACGATCTTGTCCACCGCGAGGTCCTCGGCAACAACCGCCAGAATCGCCTCTGCGGCAGCCAGTTTCATACTCTCGGTGATGCGGGTGGCACCGGCGTCGAGCGCCCCGGCGAACACCCCGGGGAAGGCGAGCACGTTGTTGATCTGATTCGGGAAGTCGCTGCGCCCGGTGGCGACGACCGCGGCGTGCTTGGCGGCGATCTCCGGGTGGATCTCCGGGTCCGGGTTGGACAGCGCGAAGATGATGGCGTCGTCGTTCATCGACGCGATCACACTCTCGTCGATCGTGCCCGCCGACACCCCGATGAACACGTCCGCGCCGGCGAGCGCCTCGGCCGCACCGCCGACGAGTCCGCGTGGGTTGGTGCGCGCGGCGAGATCCTCCTTGAACTCGTTGAGACCGTCGCGGCCCTCCGACACGATGCCCTTCGAGTCGAGCACGACGACGTCGGAGATCCCGGATGCGAGAAGGATGTTGGCGCACGCGACGCCGGCGGCGCCGGCACCGGAGATCACCACCCGCAGGTCGGTGAGCCCGCGGTCGAGCAAACGGACCGCGCCCTTGAGCGCGGCGAGCACGACGATCGCGGTGCCGTGCTGGTCGTCGTGCATGACCGGGCAGTCGAGGGCCTCGATGACGCGTCGTTCGATCTCGAAGCAGCGCGGCGCGGAGATGTCCTCGAGGTTCACCGCACCGAAGCTCGGGCGCAGACGCACCAGCGTCTCGACGATCTCGTCGGGGTCCTTGGTGTCGAGGACGATCGGGATCGAGTTGAGCCCGGCGAACGTCCGGAACAGCGCCGACTTGCCCTCCATCACCGGCAGCGATGCGCGCGGACCGATGTCGCCGAGCCCCAGGACCGCCGAGCCGTCGCTGACCACGGCGACGAGTCGATCGGTCCAGGCGTATTTGTTGACCAGCTCGGCTTCGGTGTCGATCGCGCGCGAGACCTGGGCCACGCCGGGGGTGTAGGCGATCGACAGATCTCGCTGGGTCTGGATCGGGGAGCGCAGTTCCACCGAGAGTTTGCCGCCCACGTGGGCCAGGAAGATCTCCTCGTCGGTGATCGGATGATCGGCGATGGTCGGTTCGCCGATGCGGTGTGCGGTGTTGTCTTCCGTGCTCGTCACGGTCATGTCCTCCTGCTCGGGTGGCGACGACGCCACCGGCTGTGAGCGCGAATCGGCGACGATGACGATCCGGCGCGTGGACCGCGCGGTCGTGTGGACCGGCCGCGGGATGACTGAAAGTCTCCCACTCGCGCATCACTCCCCGGTCACAGTGGTCCGGGTGCGGTGATCCAGGCAACAAATCGGTGGTGGCTGCTGTGGTCCGGCGGCTAGCATGCAACTTGTGTCTATGTTGTATTCGTCTGCTGCCTCGGCCTCCGATCGGGTGTATGACGAGGTCAAGGAACTGATCCTGACCAACGAGATCTCCGGCGGCGAGCTGATCAGCGAGGGGGAGGTCGCCCAGCGCTGCGAGGTCAGTCGCACCCCGGTCCGCGAGGCCTTCCTGCGTCTGCAGGCCGAGGGGTGGATGCGCCTCTATCCCAAACGTGGGGCCCTCGTTGTCCCGGTGACCGACCGCGATGCCCGCGACGTCGTCGACGCCCGCCAACTTCTCGAGGGCCATGCGGTGCGTGCGGTGGTCGCCGCCGATTCGGCGACGACACCACTCGTCGAGTCGCTGCGCCGCAATCTCGAGGAGCACCGGCTCGTCGAACACGACGACATCGCCCGGTTCTCGCGGGTCGACGCCGAATTCCATCAGCACATCGTGGCCGCCGGTGACAACGCGCTGCTCGCCGGCTTCTTCACCGGCCTCGGCGAACGCCATCGCCGGATGACCACCACGAGCGTGCGCCGCGACCCGGCGATCGCGCAGAGCATCCTCGCCGACCACGCCGAACTCCTCGTTCTCATCGAACGCCGCGACGCCGACGGCTTCGACGCCGCGCTGCGCCGTCACCTCAGTGACGTCCACGACCTGCCGGGGGATCCGCGATGACCCTGACGACCACATCGACCACCGCTCCCGAGGGCATCGCACGCCGCGCCACCTGGCCGGCCGTCGCACTCGCGGTGTTCGCCTCCGCCTGGGGCGGAAACGAATTCACGCCACTGCTGGTGATGTACCGCCAGAGCGGCGAGTTCTCCGCCGTGGCCGTGGATGCGCTGCTGTTCCTCTATGTTCTCGGCATCGTGCCCGCGTTACTCATCGGCGGACCGCTCTCGGATCGACTCGGTCGCCGACCACTGATGTTGCCCGCACCGATCTTCGCCGCACTCGGCTCGCTGCTCCTGGCGTTCGGCGCCCATTCGATCGCGCTGCTGTCGGTGGGGCGGGTGTTCAGCGGTGTGGCCCTGGGACTTTCGATGGCGGTCGGCGGTAGCTGGATCACCGAGCTCAGCGTCCGCGCCGGTGACCGTGCGGCCGCGGGCGCTCGACGCGGCGCCATGAGCCTGACCGCGGGCTTCGGCGTTGGCGCGGGCGTCGCCGGTGCACTCGCCCAATGGGCACCGTGGCCGCACGTGCTGGCCTATGCGGTGAACATCGCGATCGCCGCCATCGCCGTGCTGCTGATCCTGCGGGTTCCCGAAACCCGCGAGCGACAACAGATTCCGGGGCGTCTCGTCGACGATCTGAAGATCCCGTCGGCCGGGCACCGACGGTTCCTGCTCGTCGTGTTACCGGTGGCGCCGTGGGTGTTCGGTGCGTGTGCCACGGCATATGCGGTGATCCCGGCGTTGATGTCGGTGCGCACGTCCGGTGCGCCCATCGCCTTCGCCGCGCTGTGCTGTGTCCTCGGACTGGCCGCCGGTTTCGGTATCCAGTCGGTGGGGCGCCGCATCGACGACCCCGACGGTGTCCGCGGGGTCGTCAGCGCCCTGGTGGTGCTCGCGATCGGAATGGGCTTGGCGGCGTTGGCTGCTCACGTGTTGACGATCTGGCTGTCCCTCGTCGCCGCGACCGTGCTGGGCTGTGGATACGGCATGGCGATGATCGCGGGGCTGTTGGAGGTCCAGAGGATATCCGGTCCCGAGGACCTGGCGGGTCTGAGCGCGGTGTTCTACGGCGTCACCTATCTGGGTTTCGCGGTCCCGGCCGTGTTGGCCTGGCTCTCACAGACATTCGGCGCCCTGACCTATCCGGAGATGTTCCTGTTCGGTGTGGGGGCGGCACTGGTGTGCCTGGCGATCGTGGGGGTCGGTCACCGGATGCACCGGCCCGACCTCGACGATCGTGCGGCAGGCGATCAGGCGGGCGACGCGGGTTCGACTCCCTGACCCAACGCTGCACGCAGGCGGCGGAGCTGATCGGCGTCGAGTGAACGCAGTTGTGGCGGAGCTGGATCGGGGACGGCCGCCACGACGTCGAGCACCGCGCGCCCGGCATCGGTCAGGTGCACGTACTTGCACCGTCGATCCTGCTCGGTGACCTTGCGGACGACGTAGCCCGCCGACTCGAGGTCGGAGACCGCCACCGAGACCGCGGGCGGATCCATCGTGGCCGCGCGGGCGAGTTCCTTGAGCGGCGTCGGTCCCTGTGCCACCCGTCGGAGCACCCGGATTCGGCTGAACGGCAAGCCGGTTGCCGCGACCACGTCGCGACGCCACGGGTCGCGGGAGTCGAAGACGAGGGTGATCATCGCCTGCCAGACGTCGTCGACGAGGGCGTCGATCGTCGTCGCATCCGTGTCGTGATCAGACATCGGCGGTCTCCGTCTCGATGAGGCGTGCCGAGACGTCGGCGGCGGTGTTCTGCGCCCAACGCGTCGTCGACACCAGCCCCAGGACGAAGATGATCGCGCTGAAGATGACCACCAGAATCCACATCGGGTGCATGTCGTCGGTGAACTCCGGCCCGATCCCGGACGCGGCGACGCCGGTGATGCTGCCGGCCAGTGCGACTCCGATGCTCACGCCGACCTGTCGGCTGGTGGAGGCGACCGCCGACGCGGCGCCGGCGCGATGGCGCGGCATCCCGCTGACCGCGGAGTTGGTGATCGGCGCGTTGATCGCACCGAAGCCGATGCCGAAGATGGCGAAGATGATCCCGATCGTCACCAGCGAGGTGTCCCGCTCGATGGTCGTCAGCAGTGCCGAACCGATCAGCATGGCGATCCCGGCCAGCATCAGAGACGGTCGGGTGCCAAAGCGCCCGACGGCACGTCCGGACAGTGGCGAGAGGATCAACACCGCCACGGCGGGCGGCAGTAACATGGCGCCGGTCTGGATCGCGGACAGGCCGCGCACGTCCTGCAGGTACAGCGACATCAGGAACAGGAACGCACCCCAGCTCGCGAGTGCGCAGACCGCGATCAGCGTGGCCGAGGAGAACGGCACACTGCGGAAGAACCGCAGGTCGATGAACGGATCGACGTGGTGCCGTTCGGCGATCAGGAAGCCGACGAAAGCCAGTGCGGCAACAGCGAATACGGCGATGGTTGCCGGTGAGCCCCACCCCTGGACCGGGCCCTCGATCAATCCGTAGACCACTGCGGCGAGGGTGATCACCGCGAGCACCTGCCCGATCGGGTCGAGGGTTTGCATCACCGGCGAGCGTGATTCGGGCACGAAGATCGCGGTCAGCGCGATCGCTACGGCGCAGATCGGTAGGTTCACCCAGAAGACCGCGCGCCAGTCGATGAGATCGATGAGCACGCCGCCGATCATCGGGCCGATCGCCATCGAGATGCCGACGACGGCTCCCCACATGCCGATGGCCCGAGCACGTGCCTTGGGCTCGACGAAGACCTGGGTGATGATCGACATCGCGACCGGGTTGAGCATGGAGCCGCCGATGGCCTGCAGGGCGCGGGCGACGACGAGCACCGCCACCGAGGGTGCAAGACTGCAGGCCAGTGAACCGCTCGCGAAGACCGCCAGCCCGGTCTGGAACATGCGTTTGCGTCCGTAGCGGTCGGCCGTCGCGCCCGAGAGCATCAGCAGGGCGGCAAGGACCAGCGTGTAGATGTCGAGGACCCATTGCAGTGATGACACCGACGCACGCAATTCGGTGCGGATCGACGGGAGCGCGACGTTCACGATTGTCGCGTCCATCGAGACGATCAACAGGCTCATGCAACACGTCGCCAGGATGATCGTCTTGTGGCGCGGGGTCAGCTCCGCCGCGGAGACGCTTGTGGACATACAAAGATTGTAGAACTACAAGTATCTGGGGGTGAGTCTCTCATTCCGGACATCGGTTCCGTTGAGGTCGACGCCGGTGAACTCGTGATCAGGCTTCGGGATAGCCGTTCGGGTTGTTCGACTGCCATCGCCAGGTGTCGGCGCACATGTCGTCGATCGTCTTCGTCGCATACCAGCGCAAATCGGCGTTGGCGCGCGACGGGTCGGCGTAGGAGGCGGCGATGTCACCGGGGCGTCGCGGGGCGATCTCGTAGGGGATTTCCCGGCCGCTGGCCCGCTCAAAGGCCTTGATCACCTCGAGAACCGAAATCCCTTGGCCCGTACCGAGATTCCACACCGACATCGGCTCGCCGTGGCTGCCGACGCGTTCGAGTGCCGCCACGTGACCGGCTGCGAGATCGTCGACGTGGATGTAGTCGCGGACACCCGTGCCGTCGGGAGTGGGGTAGTCGTCACCGAACACCGACAACTTCTCGCGTCGCCCGACGGCGACCTGCGCGACGAAGGGCATGAGGTTGTTGGGGATGCCGGAGGGGTCCTCGCCGATCTGTCCGCTGGGATGCGCGCCGACGGGGTTGAAGTAGCGCAGTGCCGCGATCCGCCACGACTCGTCGGACGCGGCGACGTCGCGCAGGACCTGTTCGATCATCACCTTGGTCCACCCGTACGGGTTGGTGGCCGAGGTCGGCGAGTCCTCGGTCATCGGCAGGACCGGCTCGGCGCCGTACACCGTCGCCGACGACGAGAACACCAGTGTGTGTACATCGTGGCGGCGCATGGCGCGTAGCAGCGAGAACGTCGAATCGAGGTTGTTCTGGTAGTAGTCGAGCGGTTTGGCGACCGACTCGCCGACCGCCTTGAACCCCGCGAAATGAATGACCGCGTCGATCTGCTCACCGGCGAAGAGATGTTCGGTCTTGTCGTAGTCGGTCAGGTTGAACGCATGAACCGGCAGGTGGACCCCGGTGAGCGCCTCGAGCCGACCGATCACCGTCGGTTTGGCATTGGAGAAGTCGTCGACGATCACCACATCGTGGCCGGCCTCGACGAGTTTGATCACCGTGTGGGAGCCGATGTAGCCGGCACCGCCGCTGACGAGTACGCGCATGAGCACCACGGTAGAAGGTCGGGCTGGGAAGTGCTCGTGCGGCCGGTGTGTGCTGGATGTGTTGCACCGGCTCGGTCAGTGGTCGCTCGTGACCGCGATCGACGCCGGGGAGTATTCGACCGGACCGTATCGCCACGGCAGCACCCCGGTGCGGTGCACGACGTGGCCGACGGTGATCTCGACGGTCCGTTCGTCCGGCGTCGCATACCGCACCGTGGCGCGGCCGGTGATCTGCAGCAACGCACCCGTATCGAAGTCGGGGACGGTCAGTCCGGCGCGGTCGTCGAGTTCCAGGTTGCCCAGGCTGTTGAACATGGCGTTGCCGGGATGATCGTCGAAACGGATGACGGTCCCGTCGGGGCTGCACTGCAGGAAGCCGGGCATCCCGCCGCGATGCGAGCAGTCCGCCCCGAAGCCGGGTGCGATGGTCGCGAGGACGGCGGTGTCGGCGCGATCCAGTAGCTCGATGTCGGCCTCCGTCAGGTGCGCGGTGTCGGTGCGTGTGGTCGGCACGACGGGGTCGGTGCCGACCGCCGGTCGGTGTGGTCGACTCTGAATGTACTTGGGGCAGTTGGCATAGCACTGGTCGACGTGAACGCGTATGCCGTCGGTGTCGGGGTGGACGGTGCCGTTGATGCGCGCCCGTCGGCGCCGGGTGAGGTCGATGGCCAGCAGCCCGACCTCGGATCCCGCGTCGAGGTCGCGCAGGGGATCGTCGGCCGCCGGATACGGCAGGTGCAGTGTGGTGTCGTCGACGACCTCGATCAGACCGGCGTCGCCGAGGAGTGTCGACGCCCAGATGTGTTGTGCCGCATCCGCACCGCTCAGGTGAATCCATGACTGATCGGCAAGGAAGCCGATCAGCGGTGTCGGCATGCTCGATCGGATGGTGCGTGCCATGCGGGCGCCGGCCGCGGCCAGGCCGGCGCTGCGTTGGGCGGCCAGTTCACCGGCGTGGAAGCCGGTGGCCATCAGAAGAATCCGCAGCTGGGGGTGCCGTCGTCGCGGGTCGGGTGAGTCTGCGCGCCCTCGGCGGTGCAGATCTCGATCCGGATGCCGTCGGGGTCGGTGAAGAAGATCCCGCCGGAGGTCATGCCGGGCATGTGCGCGAGGATCTCGTCGTAGATCAACGGTACGTCCCGCGAACGCAGGAATTCCTGTGCGGCTTCGACATCGGAGATCGAGGGCACGTTGAAGGCGAGATGGTGCAGACCGGCCATGGCCGTCGGGAATTCGTCGGCGCTCTGCTGCCACAGCGTCAGGATCAACTCGGCGCCGCGCCCGAGGAACGCGAATTCCCGTCCGGGCTCGTCGCTGCGTCCCAGCACGTCGAAACCGAAGATGCCCGAGTAGAAATCGACCGATCTCGCCAGGTCGGTGACGTTGAGCGCGACGTGTCCGGTCGCGGCCACCTGCAGTGGTGAGGTCTCGGATGTGGGTGCGGACATGATGCCTCCTGGCTGGTCACCGTCGGCGGGATGCTGCCGGTGTAACTGTCTAAATGACGTTAGGGGGTTAGTGGTCGTGGCGCAAGGGGGTGTGCGCACAAGTGCCGACCCGCCTTTACCCTGGGATCATGACCTCGCAGGCCGATCCACGCCCGCTCCTCGGCGAGCCGCTCCCGCTGGATCTTCTCGACACCCATTGGATCGAGGGTGGCCGCCTGCAGGATCTGCTGGA
>NZ_MVPX01000432.1:0-10627 GCF_002043085.1 Gordonia sp. i37
GGCGCGGGTGCCCGACCGGATTCGGCAATGTCAGCACCCGCAGTGTGTGCTCTGGTATCTCGACACCAGCCGTTCGGGGACGCGGCGGTGGTGTTCGATGGCGATCTGCGGCAACCGCACCAAGGCGCGACGGCATCAGCAGGCGCAGGCCGGGAGCTGACCGAGACCGCGCGTCGGGCTATCCCAGGATCTTCTCGGTGACCGAGTACTTCTGTTCGGCGCTCGTCTTGGCCGCACGCCACCAGTCGGGATGCTCGCGATACCAGTCGATCGTTGCCGCCAGTCCGGAGCGGAAGTCCACATACTGTGGCCGCCAACCCAATTCGGTGCGCAACCGCGTGGAGTCGATCGCGTAGCGGCGGTCGTGGCCGGGCCGATCGGTGACGAAGTCGAACGCGTCGCGCGGTTGCCCGAGCAACTCCAGGATGGTCTCGACGACGGTGCGGTTGTCGACCTCACCGTCGGCGCCGATGAGGTAGGTCTCGCCGATACGGCCGGCGTCGATGATGGTCCACACGGCGTCGTTGTGGTCGTCGACGTGAATCCAGTCGCGCACGTTGCGTCCGTCGCCGTAGAGGCGGGGCCGCACCCCGGACAGGACGTTGGTGATCTGACGCGGGATGAACTTCTCCACGTGCTGATACGGCCCGTAGTTGTTGGAGCAGTTCGACAGCGTCGCGGCCACGCCGAACGAGCGCACCCAGGCACGAACGAGCAGGTCGCTGCCGGCCTTGGTGGAGCTGTAGGGGCTCGACGGGTTGTAGGGGGTCTGCTCGGTGAAGCGTGCCGGGTCGTCGAGTTCGAGGTCGCCGTAGACCTCGTCGGTGCTGATGTGGTGGTAGCGCACCCGGTGTCGGCGGACCGCCTCGAGCAGGGTGTAGGTGCCCACGAGGTTGGTCTGCACGAAGGCCGACGGATCGGCCAGGGAGTTGTCGTTGTGCGATTCGGCGGCGAAGTGCACGACGAGGTCGGAGTCGGCGACCAGCCGTTCGACCAGCGGGGCGTCGGCGATGTCGCCTTCGACGAGCTCGACGGAGTCGGCGACCGGCTCGAGAGTCGCGGGATTGGCGGCGTAGGTCAGCTTGTCCAGCACCCGGATTCGGGCGTCGGGGCGATTCTCGACGGTGCGCAGCACGAAGTTCGCGCCGATGAATCCGGCGCCCCCGGTGACCAGCACGCGCATGTGAGTCGAGCCCTTCGGTGTCGGAGACAGATGACGATGCAGACGATGATGACGCTGTAGAGGATACCGAGAGAGTCCGACTTCGGCCCGCTACCCTGGCACCCATGCGCGGGATCATCCTGGCCGGGGGCACCGGCAGCCGCCTCCACCCCATCACGCAGGGGGTGAGCAAACAGCTGGTTCCCGTCTACGACAAGCCGATGATCTACTACCCGCTGTCGACGCTGATGCTCGCCGGCATCCGGGAGATCCTCGTCATCACCACCCCCACCGACGCCGACGCCTTCCGTGGGCTGCTCGGCGACGGCAGTCAATTCGGCGTCGAGCTGAGCTACGTGACGCAGCAGTCGCCGGACGGACTCGCGCAGGCGTTCACCCTCGGCGCCGAGCACATCGGCGGCGATTCGGTCGCCCTCGTCCTCGGCGACAACATCTTCTACGGTCCCGGACTCGGTTCGCAGTTGCAGGGATTCGGCGACGTCGACGGTGGGGCGATCTTCGCCTACTGGGTCGCCGAGCCGGGTGCCTACGGCGTCGTCGAGTTCGACGAGTCGGGAACGGCGATCTCGTTGGAGGAGAAGCCCGCCGCACCGAAATCCAACTATGCGGTTCCGGGTCTGTACTTCTACGACAACGACGTCGTCGAGATCGCACGGGGGTTACGGCCCAGTGCGCGTGGAGAATACGAGATCACCGACATCAACGACCACTATCTGCAGCGCGGCAAACTCAAGGTCACGGTGTTGCCGCGGGGTACCGCCTGGCTCGACACCGGCACCTTCGATTCGCTGCTCGATGCGGGTAACTTCGTGCGGACCGTCGAACAACGGCAGGGACTCAAGATCGCGGTGCCCGAGGAGATCGCCTGGCGTCGTGGATATCTCGACGACGATCAGCTCGCGGCCCGGGCCGAGCAACTGCGCAAGTCCGGCTACGGCGACTATCTGTTGGACATCCTCGCCCGCGGAAAGGGATTCGCATGAAGGTCCGAGAACTCTCGATCGCCGGTGCCTGGGAGCTGACCCCGGTACTGCACGGCGATGCGCGCGGGGTGTTCACCGAGGCGTTCAAGGCCGACGTCCTCGCCGAGACCATCGGGCACCGCTTCGACCTCGCGCAGGTGAACCTGTCGGTGTCGGCGGCCGGGGTGTTGCGCGGCGTGCACTTCGCCGACGTCCCGCCCGGACAGGCCAAATACGTCACCTGTGCCACCGGCGCGATCCTCGACGTGATCGTCGACATCCGAGTCGGCTCACCGACATTCGGTACCCACGACACCGTCCTACTTGACGACGTCGACCGCCGCGCGGTGTATCTGTCGGAGGGGCTGGGCCATGCCTTCTGCGCGCTCGCCGACAACTCCACCGTCACCTACCTGTGCTCGACGGGCTACAACCCCGGTGCCGAACACGGGATCAACCCGATGGACCCCGAACTCGGGATCGACTGGCCGAGGTTCGCCCGCGACGGCAGTCCACTGGTCTACGAACTGTCCGCGAAGGACACCGCGGCCCCGGGTCTGGGTGCCGCACGTGCATCCGGTCTGCTGCCGCAGTTCGACGACGTCGAGGACTACGTGCGCGTGCTGCGCGAGAAGTGATCTCACGCAACGGCGTTCAGGGTGTGGGGTAGACCGGTAGCTCCGGGGTGAACAACCACCGTTGCCACAGATCCTGCAACGGCGTCGGGGAGAAGTTGGCGGCGAGGGCGATGAAGTCCTCGGTGGTCACCGATCCGTACCGGTACTTGTCGGTCCAGCGGTGCAGCAGGGCAAAGAAGTTCCCGTCGCCGATGGTCAGTCGCAGAGCGTGCAGCGTGATGGCTCCGCGCTTGTAGACCCAGTCGTCGAACATCTTTCGCGGTCCGGGGTCGGCGAGTGCGACGCGCACCGGACTCGCGGCGAGCTTGGCGTAGTAGTGCCGGGCCCACTCGTCGGCACTGCGGCCTCCCGAGCGCTGGCTCCACAACCACTCGGCGTAGCAGGCGAATCCCTCGTGCAGCCAGATGTCGCGCCACCGCGCCAGCGTCACCGAGTTGCCGAACCACTGATGCGCGAGTTCGTGGGCGACCAGTCGCTCCGAGCGCGAGGTGCCGTCGCAATGGTTGGCACCGAATGTCGAAAAGCTCTGCGCCTCAATGGGGATCTCGAGCGGATCGTCGGTGACGACCACGGTGTACCGCGGAAACGGATACGGGCCGAACATCTCGACGAACGCCTCGACCATCTCTACCTGCCGGCCGAAGTCGATGTCGAGATTGCGGGTCAGTCGCGGCGGGAGCACCGCGTCGACCGGAATCGGCTTGGTGGCCAACGACACCTTCTTGTAGGGCCCGACCTGGATGGACGCCAGATACGTCGACATCGGCTCGACCTGTTGATAGACCCAGGTGGTCTGGGCCGCGCGTACGCGTTTGGATTCCAGGACGCCGTTGGCCAGGGCGTAGTACGGGCTGTCGGTGGTGATCGCGATCCGGTACGTGGCCTTGGCGAGCGGATGGTCGTCACAGGGGAACCACGACGCCGCACCGTTGGGTTGGTTGGCGCACAACGCACCCTCGGTCAGTTCTTCCCAGCCGACCTCACCCCAGGCGCCGCGGATCGGCCGCGGTGAGCCGTGATAGCGCACCACGATCGTCATCGCGCCGCCCGGCGGAATCGGCGCGGCCGGGGTGATCGAGAGTTTCTTGTTGCGGTGCGAATAGCGCACCCGCTTGTTGTCGACGGTGACGCGCGAGACGCTCAGCGTTCCGGCGAGATCGAGGGTGAAGCGCTGGAGGGCGACGTAGGACGTCGCGGTGAGCGTCGCGGTGCCCTCGAGTCGGTTACTGGCGACCTTGTACTCGAGTTCCAGGTCGTATCGGGAGATGCGGTAGCCGAGGTTCCCGTTGTCGGGGAGGTACGGGTCCAGTTCGTCGGCGGGTGATCCGAGGAGGGGCTGTCGCGATGCCTTGACCGACTTTCCCCGCACTCAACATCTCCCTCGTCCTCGGTGGCGTGTCACATGGTCGGTCCGGTTCTCCGGGCACGCGGGCGTCGCGGGTCGGTCACGGGCTGATTGCGATGGACTCGACCGGGTGACGATCGCGTGTCGGGCCACCTGTTCGAGCACCGACCGTGCGGAAACTCAGAGTACCCGTCGAGGGGTCGGTGGGCATCGCATGCCGGTGTGCCGCAATTGTAAGCGGACCATGGTCCGTATATCTTGGGTTCGGTCAGAGCAACGCCCCGCCATGACGTGGCGGATCGAGAAACGGAAGTGGCACATGAACGGTCTTCGCGGCATCGCACTCCTGGCAGCCCGGGTGATCCTGGGCTATGTCTTCATCATGCACGGCTGGCAGAAGCTTCATACCAACGGAATCGACGCCACCACGGCGTTCTTCAAGTCGGTGAACGTCCCCTGGCCGGAGTTCTCGGCGTACTACGCGGCGTGGGTCGAGCTGGTCGGCGGAATCCTGCTCATTCTCGGGCTGCTGCTACCGCTGGTGTCGATCCTGTTGGTCATCGACATGATCGGCGCGATTGCCACGGTTCACTGGGATCACGGATTCTGGAGCAACGACGGCGGCTACGAGTTCCCGCTCGCGCTCATCGCGGCGCTGCTGGCCGTGGGATTCGCCAACGCCGGACACTTCGCGGCGGACAGCTACGTCTTCCGGCGTCGTCGGGGTGGGCGCGCGGTCGAGGTCTGATCGGCACGATCGGGTGACGGGATGTCCGTGCAGGACACCGGCGAATGCGTCGCTCGGCACGACCGTGATGAACGACCTCAGGCCACCAACCCGTCGATCGTCGTGCAGGTGAACGGCGGGTCGTCGGCGGGCAGTCGTGACCGCAGATCGCCGAGGTCGGCGAGGACGTCGTCGGGGTGGCGCAAACCCACCCCGTCGATGGTTCCCGGCGTGACCAGTGCTTCGGGGTCGAGGTCGTGGCGGTGGGCCAACGCTGCGCCGAGGAGCCGATGGGCCTGGTCGCGGTCGACGTCCCAGAGGGCGTCGGCGGTCAGCAGGTACAGGCGGACCGCGGGCGGGTAGTCGGCGAGGTGCACCAGTGCCCACGCCCAGTGCTTGGCGACGTCGACCGTGTCGGATTCGCCGCGCCCGTGCGTGCGCACGTACTTGCCGTGCAGCTCGCGGCACAGCGGCGTGGCGTCGGCCCACAATCCCAGGTGCGACATGCAGCGCACCGAGTCGTGGAGGTTGGACAGATACATCGGCGAGTACGGTCCCTCACGTCGCGACCGGATCTCGCGCAGCACCGAGAACTCGGCCAGCGCATGTCCGTATTCACCCGCGGAGAGCAAGGAGCGGGCTTCCTCCTGCATTTCCTCGATCACAGTCGATATTGTCGCCGAATTCGGACCGGAACGTGATCTGTTTCACAAAGACGTAACCATGCTCGGGCATTCGGTGCGGGGCCGAAGGACCTCGTTCGGCCCGGCATGCTGGCCCGCGGTCGCGTGGCCTGGCATCGTGAAAGTGTGAGCGGTTACGAGAACGACAGCACCCCCGAAGGCTCGGACGGCGAGTACAGCCTCGACCCCGACGATCAGCTGCAACCCGAGGACACGCTCGACGATCGTGGCGTCGACGACGTCCTCGACGAGGGCTACTCCCCGCCGGATTACGCGCCCAAGGGTGCCGTGCACGGGCTGACCGCGCAGGAGATGCGCGAGGGCGAGACGCTGGACGAGAAGCTCTCCGAGGAGGAGCCCGACGTCGGGGCGAGTGATCCGCTCGATGACATCGCCGCCGACGAGCGACGCGATTGGCGGTCGCACGAATCCGACGCCGACGACGAGTTCGTCGAGGACGCCGACCAGGTGGGTGGGCGTCGCGCCGGTCGATTGCTGGCGCCCGACGCCGGCGACTACCGCGACGACGAGGCCGAGGCCGTCGCCACCGACTGCGGGATCGACGGGGCGGGCGCCAGCGCCGAAGAGGCTGCGGTGCATGTCGTCGGCGACGAGGACTGACATCTCGATCGCTACGTCTTCAGCTGCGAGAGTTGTTCTTCGACAGCCGACTTCGTTGCCTCGGCATCGGCTCCTGCGGCGCGCAGGCGTGCGCCCACGGCCTGATCGGTGAACAGCGCCAGCAGTAGGTGCTCGGTGCCGACGTAGTTGTGCCCGAGTTCGAGCGCCGTCCGAACCGTCTGTTCGAGAACCGCTTTGGCGTCGTCGTCGTAGGGCAGGACGGTGTCGGCATCGGGATTTGCGGCGGGATCGGTGTCCACGGGCGCGCTGGTGTCCGCCAAGACCGTCGGGTCGACGCCCTGTGCGGTGAGTACCAGTGCGGCCAACGACGACGGGTCGGTGGCCAATCCGTGGGACAGGTGGGTCGAGCCGACGGTGTGCGCGCCGGTGGCAACCGCGCGATTGTGCGCCGACGAGATGACGTTGCGCGCTCGTGGGGTGAAGCGGCTGAAAGGATGTGGTTCGTCGGACGCCGGGTTGCGGCCGACAAACCGTTTCTGCGCAGCCTGTTTCGTCACACCCATACTGGCGCCGATCTGCGTCCACGACGCGCCGGAGCGGCGGGCCTGGTCGACGAAGTGTCCGATGAGGCTGTCGCCGACGTCGCCGAGGTGGGCGGCGGCGGTCATGGCGTCGGTCAGTTGCTCGAGCGGATCGTCATGAACCTTGTGGATAGCGCTGATCAGGTCGTCGAGGCGGACTCCGGTCAATTGGGTCGGTGTGGGGTTGTCGTCCATGCGTCAACTCTAGGTTGACGCATTAGTGGCGTCAACCATGAGTTGACGGCGACGAACGGAGTGGACGAACGGTGGATGCGAGAGATGTCCTCGTTGACAGTCGGCGTAGTCGTGGGAACGATGGAGTGGGCGGGGTCGATGAACCCCGCGTCCGCACGCCACGGGAGGACCTCCAGTGAGCATCACCGAACGTATCTCCGTACACACCGATCAGTCGCCGGCGCAACGCTTTCGAGAAGTCCGGGAGCTCACCGACCTGCTGGCCGACCGGTTGTCGCCCGAAGACCAGACCCCGCAATCGATGACCGAGGCCAGCCCCGCCAAATGGCATCGGGCCCACGTCACATGGTTTTTCGAGGAGTTCATCCTCCGCCGCGATCCCGGCTATGTGGTGTACGACGAGTCCTATCGCTATCTGTTCAACAGCTACTACGAGGCTGTCGGCGAACGCCATCCGCGACCGGATCGCGGCCTGGTCACCCGACCCGGCGTCGACGACATCACCCACTACCGCAACTACGTGGACGCGGCGATGGAAAGTGCCCTGACGCGTGGCGCCCTTGACGACGCCGCACTCGACCTCGTCGAACTGGGCTGCAATCACGAACAGCAACACCAGGAATTGCTGCTCATGGACGTCAAGCATCTCTTCTCGACGATTCCGCTCACGCCCGGCCCGATCTACGTCGACCGCGAACTCGATGCGCCGAGCGCGCCGGGGCCGATGACATGGCGCTCGGTCGCCGGTGGCGTCACCGAGGTCGGCGCCGATCCGGGAGCCGGATTCTCCTACGACAACGAGGGCCCGCGGCATCGAGTCTTCTTGGAGGACTTCGAGATCGCCGAGCGTCCGGTCACCAACGCCGACTGGCTGGAGTTCATCGCCGACGACGGCTATCGGCGCCACGAGTTGTGGTTGTCCGACGGGTGGGCGCACCTGCGGCAGGCCGGCTGGCAGGCTCCGGGCTACTGGCGCCGCGACGACGACGGGCAGTGGACGACGTACACGCTTTCGGGTCGGCGACCGCTCGATCCCGGTGAACCGGTGCTGCATGTGAGCTTCTACGAGGCAGATGCCTACGCCCGCTGGGCCGGAGCCCGTCTGCCCACCGAATTCGAATGGGAGACCGCCGCATCCACGCTCGGTGCCCAGCGCGCAGAGTTGTTGGACCCGAGTCGTTGTCACCCCCGATCGGTCGCCGGATCCGGTGAGGCGGCGATGATCGGCAATGTGTGGGAATGGACCTCGAGTGCCTATCTTCCGTATCCGGGGTTCGTCCCGGCGAACGGGGCGGTCGGCGAATACAACGGAAAGTTCATGAGCGATCAACATGTTCTGCGCGGCGCGGCCGCCATCACGCCGCGCGGCCACGAGCGCGTGACGTACCGCAATTTCTTCCCGGCGCCGTCGCGCTGGGTGTTCGCCGGTCTGAGGCTCGCCCGGTGACCGTCGAAACACTGACGCCGCTGGCCGCCGACGCTCTCGTCGGTCTGTGGTCCACCCCGCCGGTGCTGCCGACGAAATGGCTCTACGACGAACGCGGCAGCAGGCTGTTCGACGAGATCACCCGGCTACCCGAGTACTACCCGACCAGGCGTGAGACCGCCATCCTGCGCGACCACGCCGACGACATCGTCGATGCCACGAACGCGGCGATGATGGTCGAATTCGGTTCGGGCACATCGACCAAGACCCGACTCCTCCTCGATGCGTTCACCCGCACGGGTCAGCGGATCGGCCATCGCCCGGCCGGCCAATTCGTCTACGTCCCCGTCGACGTCAGCGCCGAGATGCTCGCCGAATCCGCCGGCATCCTCGCCGGCGACTACCCGGGCATCGACATCCGGCCGGTCGAAGGGGATTTCACCGATACCGGGCTTGTCCTACCGTCGTGCGACGGGGCACGGCTGGCGGTGTTCCTCGGCGGGACGATCGGCAACTTCGACGACGACGGGCGTCGCGCGTTCTTCACCGGTCTTGCCACCACCCTCGCACCCGGCGACTACTTCCTCCTCGGTGCCGACCTCATCAAGGACACCGGTCGGCTTGTCGCCGCCTACAACGACAAGGCCGGGGTGACAGCGGATTTCAATCGCAACATGATCGAGGTCCTGCGTACCGGCCTCGACGCCGTGGGACTGTACGCCGACGACTTCGACCACATCGCCCGGTGGAATCCCGAGCGCCACCGCATCGAGATGTGGTTGCGGGCGCGCCGGGACATCGATGCCTACTTCGGTGACCTGCAACGTCGTTGGCGTCTTCCGGCCGGTGCCGAGATCCGGACGGAGATCAGCACCAAGTTCGATTTGTCGGTGCTGCAGGGCGAACTCGCCGACGCCGGACTGGCGCCCGTCACGAGCTGGACCGACCCGATGGGGGACTTCTCCCTCACTCTCGCGCGTCGGTGACGGCGTCGCCCAGGATCTCGCGAACCCGCGGGATGACCTGGGTGCCATAGAGTTCGACGCTGCGCATCATGGGACGATGCGGCAGTGTGCCGTGGGAGTACTTGAGGTCGAAGCGATCGAGTCCCAAGGCCCGAACGGTGTGGGCGATCTTGTGCGCCACCGTCTCCGGTGAGCCGACGTAGAGCGAACCGCCGGGTCCGGTCGACCGGTCGAACTCGATGCGCGTCGGTGCGGGCCAGCCGCGTTCGGCGCCGATTCGCGCCACATACGTGCGGTAGTGCGGCCACAATTCGTCGCGGGCCTGCTCGTCGGTGTCGGCGACGTGGCCCGGTGAGTGCACGCCCACCGGGAGATCGGTCGATTTGTCGAACTGTGCCAGTGCCCGCCGATACAGGTCGGCGTACGGCGCGAACCGCAGGGGATCGCCGCCGATGATGGCGAGCATCAGCGGTAGGCCGTACCGTGCGGCGCGCACCACCGACTCCGGGCTGCCGCCGACCGCGATCCACGTCGGTAGTGGGGGAGTCTCGAGTGGGGGGTGGACGGTCTGATCGGTCAACGGTGCGCGGGTGGTCCCGGACCAGGTGATCGGGCGCCCGGTTCGCAAGTGGGCGAACAGATCAAGCTTGTCGGAGAACAGTTCCTCGTACTGTTCGAGGTCGAAGCCGAACAACGGGAACGACTCGGTGAACGATCCGCGGCCCAGGATGACCTCCGCACGACCCGACGACAGCGCGTCGAGTGTCGAGAAGCGCTCGAATACGCGGATCGGATCGTCGGAACTGAGCACGGTCACCGCAGTGCCGAGCCGGATCCGCGTGGTGCGCGCGGCAACAGCCCCGAGCACCACTTCCGGCGCCGAGACGGCGTAGTCGTCGCGGTGGTGTTCGCCCACGCCGAGGAAGTCGACGCCGACCTCGTCGGCGAGAACCGCCTGATCGAGCAGGTCGCGGATCGTCTGGGCCGCGGGGTTCGGTGCGCCGGCCTCATCGACCGTCACATCGCCGAAGGTGTCGAGCCCGAGTTCTACGTTCACCTCACCGATTGTGCCGAACCGGCGCCCACTGGGGACGTTGGTCGTCAATTGTCCGTCTCGCGGGTCTGATTTCATGTTTTTGTGAGATGCTGATTCCGGTCAGAAAACTGACCACGCACTCTGATCTCTTAAGGAGCACTCCCGATGTGGGATTCGTTCTGGAACTTCTTGTGGTCGATGGTGATCATCTTCGCGTTCGTCGCGTATCTGATCGTTTTGTGGTACATCATTGCCGACCTGTTCCGCGACCATAAGGCCTCCGGCTGGTCCAAGGCGATCTGGG
>NZ_MVPX01000433.1:0-8100 GCF_002043085.1 Gordonia sp. i37
GCCCAGAAAGCCGCAGTCGAATACAAGAAGGAATCCGACGATTACATCAAGACCGTCGCGGGAACTTCTCCGGCACAACAGATCGCCGATGCGAAATCGCTTCTCGATTCCGGTGCGATCAACAATGAAGAATTCGAGCACCTGAAGGCGAAGGCTCTCGCGCACTGAGCCCGATCACCACAGACGACCGCCCGCTTCGAATCATCGACACGGGCGGTCGTTCTCGTGATCAGGGTCGGCGGTGGATCGGTGTGCGCTACAGGCTCTCCGGTTCGGAGACGAACGGATGGTCGGTGTGCCCGACGAGGTCGGCGACCGAGGCGATGACGCGTGTGGGACGGTACGGGTAGAGCTCCACCGACTCCGGCGTCGAGATGCCCGAGAGCACCAGGATCGTCTGCAGACCCGCCTCGAGACCGGAGATGACGTCGGTGTCCATCCGGTCACCGATCATCAGGGTGTTCTCCGAGTGGGCACCCATCCTCCGCAACGCCGAGCGCATCATCAGCGGATTCGGCTTGCCCACGTAATACGGGTCGCGGTTGGTGGCCCGGGTGATGAGTGCGGCGACCGCACCGGTCGCCGGCAACGAGCCCTGGGTGGACGGTCCGGTCGCGTCCGGGTTGGTCGCGATGAACCGGGCGCCGCGCTCGACGAGCCGGATCGCGGTGGTGATCGCCTCGAACGAATAGGTCCGCGTCTCGCCGAGGACCACATAGTCGGGGTCGACATCGGTGATGACATAGCCGATTTCGTGCAGGGCGGTGGTCAGCCCGGATTCACCGACCACATACGCCGAGCCGTTCGGCCGTTGGGTGTCGAGGAAGCGGGCCGTCGCCAGTGCCGAGGTCCAGATGGCATCCTCGGGGATGTCGAGGCCGGTTCGCAGCAGGCGCGCACGCAGGTCGCGTGGCGTCCGGATCGAGTTGTTGGTGAGCACGGTGAACGGAATCCCGTTGTCGCGTAACTCCGCAATCAATGCGTCGGCGCCGGGGATCAGGTGCTCCTCGCGGATGAGCACGCCGTCCATGTCCATGAGGTAGTTCCAACTCATGGTGCCAACGCTACGGGGTGGCGACCTGCCGTGGCGACCCGTTCCCTCGAGTGGTCCACCTATGATGAGCAGCATGGAGCTCTCGCGCGCGGTACCCATCCTGACGGTCGACGATCTCGATGCCGCGGTGCGGACCTACCGCACCGTTCTCGGGCTCGACGTGCTGATGAACCTCGGGTGGATCGCCACGCTGGGCACTGCCGGGACCGCCGGTGGCGGCACCGCCCAGTTCAGCGTGATGACCCGTGATGCCACCGCGCCGGTGAATCCGGTTGCCTCACTGGAGGTTTCCGACGTCGACCGGGCTTACGCGGACGCAGTCGCCGAAGGTGTCGAGATCGTGCATCCGCTGACCGACGAGGAGTGGGGCGTGCGCCGTTTCTTCTTCGCCGACGCCGGTGGCAATGTCGTCAACGTGCTGTCGCACGCTTGATCACCGCGCTGGTGCGCGCCATGGTCACCGCGCTGGCGCGCCATGATCACCGCGCTGGCGCTTCCGGGGTGATCTCCACCCGCCAGAGCGGGTTCACCGGACCGTGGCCGGCGCCGAGGGGGTAGGCGGCCTCGAGTCCGCGCGTCACCCAGCGCTTGGCGAAGGCCACCGCCTCGGGCACCGAACAGCCGTGGGCGAGCGCCGATGCGGTGGCCGCGGCCAATGTGTCACCGGCTCCGTGGTCGTGGCCGGTGTCGACGCGCGCGTGCGTGAACTCGTGGAACTCCGCGCCGTCGAACAGCAGATCGGGGCTCTGATCGCTCGACCGGAGATGGCCACCCTTCACCAGGGCCCACTGCGGCCCCAGATCGTGCAGTGCCCGCGCGGCATCGCGCTGGGTCGACTCGTCGACCACCTCGATACCGGTGATCAGCCGCACCTCGTCGAGATTCGGGGTGACGACGGTGGCCAGCGGAAAGAGCGTGGTGCGCAACGTGTCCAGGGCTTCGGTGGCCAGCAGCGGATCGCCGTGCATCGACGCACACACCGGGTCGAGGACGAACGGGATGCCGGCGTCGCGGCCGATGCCGGCATCGGCGCACGCCTGCGCGACGGCGGCGATGATCGGTGCCGAGGCGAGCATCCCGGACTTGGCCGCGCCCACGCCGATGTCGGAGACCACCGAATCGATCTGCGCGGCCACCACATCCGGTCTGATTTCCTGAAAACCGCTGACGCCCAGTGAGTTCTGCACGGTCACCGCGGTCACGGCGACGCATCCGTGCAGCCCCAACAGGGCAAAGGTGCGCAGATCGGCCTGGATGCCCGCACCACCACCGGAATCCGACCCGGCGATCGTCAGCACCCGCACGGGTGTCGATCCCGGTGCGGCGGTGGGCAACAGGGGTACGTCGGTCACGTAGAACTCCCGGCGTCGATCGGCAGGTAGATCCGGCCACCCGCATCGGTGAACTCGGCCGACTTGGCGGCCATCTCCTCGGCGATCTTGCGGTCGATGTCCTCGGCGGTCACCAGATTGTTCTCCTCGGCATAGGCGCGGACGTCGGCGGAGATGCGCATCGAGCAGAACTTGGGACCGCACATCGAGCAGAAGTGGGCGGTCTTGGCCGGGTCGGCGGGCAGCGTCTCGTCGTGGTACTCGCGAGCGGTGTCCGGGTCGAGGGCGAGGTTGAACTGGTCGGTCCACCGGAACTCGAAGCGCGCCTTGGACAATGCGTCGTCGCGTTCCTGTGCGCGGGGATGCCCCTTGGCGAGGTCGGCGGAGTGCGCGGCGATCTTGTAGGTGATCACGCCGACCTTGACGTCGTCACGATCGGGCAGCCCCAGATGCTCCTTGGGTGTCACATAACAGAGCATCGCGGTGCCGGCCTGTGCGATCATCGCCGCGCCGATCGCCGAGGTGATGTGGTCGTACGCGGGTGCGATGTCGGTGGCCAGCGGGCCCAGCGTGTAGAACGGTGCCTCGGAACAGAGTTCTTCCTCGAGACGCACGTTCTCGGCGATCTTGTGCATCGGTACGTGGCCCGGACCCTCGATCATCACTTGCACACCATGAGATTTCGCCTTCGTGGTGAGTTCGCCGAGGGTGCGCAACTCGGCGAACTGCGCCTCGTCGTTGGCGTCGGCGATCGACCCGGGCCGTAGACCGTCGCCGAGGGAGAAGGTGATGTCGTAGCGGGCGAAGATCTCGCACAGCTCGTCGAAATGTGTGTAGAGAAACGATTCCTCATGGTGCGCCAGGCACCAGGCGGCCATGATCGACCCGCCGCGCGAGACGATGCCGGTGACCCGGCGTGCGGTCAGCGGGACATAGCGCAGCAGGACCCCGGCGTGCACGGTCATGTAGTCGACGCCCTGCTCGGCCTGCTCGATCACGGTGTCGCGGTAGATCTCCCAGGTCAGCTTGATCGGGTCACCCTTGACCTTCTCGAGTGCCTGGTAGATGGGTACCGTGCCGACCGGTACGGGCGAATTCCGCAGTATCCATTCGCGGGTCATGTGGATGTCGGAGCCGGTGGAGAGATCCATGATGGTGTCGGCGCCCCAGCGGGTGGCCCACACCATCTTCTCGACCTCCTCGGCGATGGAGCTGGTGACTGCCGAATTGCCGATGTTGGCATTGACTTTCACCGCGAATGCCTTGCCGATGATCATCGGTTCGGATTCCGGATGACGATGATTGGCGGGGATCACCGCCCGTCCGGCGGCGACCTCGCGGCGCACCACCTCGACCTCCACGTTCTCGCGCGCAGCGATGAACCGCATCTCCGGTGTCACCAGACCCGCTCGGGCCCAGGCCAATTGGGTGGCAGCGCCGTCGATGGGGGCGGGGCGCTGCCACTGGTCACGAGTCGGGGCGAGGCCGTTGGCGACGTCGATGCTCTCCCGTGGATCGGTGTAGGGCCCCGACGTGTCGTACACGTCGAGATGCTCGCCGTTGGTGAGGTGGATGCGTCGCTGCGGAATCCGTAGTTCGTCGACCTCGAGGTAGTGCTTGGTGCTGCCCTGAATCGGGCCGGTGGTGAGGGTGTCGTTGTCGACGGCCTCGGTGGTGGATACACGTGTGCCCATGAGCGTTCTCCCTACGCCGGCATTACCCGGACAGGTTCGGGCGGTCGGCGACCGCCAGTCGCCCTCTCAGCCCCCGGATCGTGGGAGCCCCCGCGTGGTGAAGTTGTGTGAGCTGTGCGCGACGAAGCGCGCACCCGACACCATACCCGGATTCGCCGGCGCCGGAACCCCCGCCGTGTTGTCACCTTCGTAACCGGGTTGACCTGAGGTTGTTTCATCGCGACGCCTTGCGCCTACGTAACCGTAGGGTATGGTGTGACCCGGATCACAGAGGTGGGTCCGTCGTCGGAGGGGCGCCGACGACTCGAATTTCGTTGTCGTGTCACCGCGACGTGATGAGGGGTTATGAACACCATGAATCGCAAACACCGGCATCGCCCGCCGCAGTCGGCGCAATCGATTCTGCAGCAGATCTCCCAGGTCGTGCACAATCCGGATCGGGAGCGATTCGAGCTCTGGGTTGCGGGCGATCTCGTCGGCGTCCTGGGTTACTCGATCGAGGAGAAGGACGGTCAGCGCACGGTGACCGTGCTGCACACCGTCCTCTACGACGAGTACACCGGCCACGGTCTCGGCACGCGGCTCACCCGCGGGGCCCTGGCATTCATCCGGGATCAGAACGCCCGCGTACGCCCGGTGTGCACATTCACCAAACAGTTCCTCGACGGCCATCCCGGCATCGTGCCGATGGCACCGGTGTGAACTGTGCCGATGGCACCGGTGTGAACTGTGCCGATGGCACCGGTCTGAACTGTGCCGATGGCACCGGTCTGAACTGTTAGCCGTAAGAGGCAAGCACGTTACTTACGCCGGTCGGCAGCAGTGACGCTGGTGGTTCTCCGTCGGCGGCGCTGTGTGGCCGGTGGTAGTTGTAGTGGATGTTCCACACGCCAAGGGCTTCTCGGCGTTGGTCCTCGGAGATCCAGGTACGGGCGTAGAGGAACTCCTCGGAGATGATCCGGTTGTGGCGCTCTACTTTCCCGTTGTGGCGTGGCGTGTAGGGCGTGATCCGCTGATGCCTTCCAGGGCCTCGGTGTAGGCGAGGCCGGGAGTACCCGTCGATGGCGGAGTGCAGGTAGACGTAGCCGCCGCGCTCCGACTTGCCTTTGCGGCGCGCAACCTGTCGGGCGCGGTCGCTGTTCTTGCCGTGGGTGCGCCAGCCTCCGCCGTCGGGGATGCGTCCGACCTTCTTCACGTTCGATGCGGACCATGTGCCCGGGCCGTTTGGCGACGAACTTCTGTGGCTTGCGGCTGTTCTCGCCATCGGGGTCGATGAACCGGCGATGGTTGAGGCCGAGCACCGCGAGGTGGCGGGTCACTGTACGGCGACTGATCGTCAACCCGTCCATCTGGAGCTCGAAGGTGATTCGAGATGCCGACCATTTGTGGACGCGCGGTCGACCGGGCCGAGCTCTCCAAAGCGCCGGTACCGGTTGACCCACTTCGAGGCCGTCGCACGGGAGATCCCCATCTCGGCAGCGACGTGCGCGATCGGCCTGGTGCGAGTCCGTTCAATCAGTCGTCGACGACCTTCAAGTGTCAGCGGGGCGTTGCGATGCGATACGTGACGGTCAATCGGACACCTCAACGGCACCGAACAGAACGAGCCCCGCTCCCGTACCCTCCTGGTGGCCACGGGACGCCCGCGTCAGGTCGTTCATCCGCTTCACGCGCTCAGCAGCTCTTCCGCCTTTCGTCGGATCGCGTCGAGTACCTGGCGAGTCGTCTCTTGCTGGGCCTCGTCGATTCCCTCGACAAGGCCGCGGGTCACTTCAGTTACCGCCGCTCGCGTGGCGGCGAGCTCGTCGGCTCCCCTCGCGGTCAGCACCTCGCCGCCGTCGACCAGTCCTGCGGAGCGAAGCTCGTCGAGCACGACCTCGAGGTCGTCCGGGTTTGCCTTGAGTCCTTCTGCCGTCCGCTCCCGCCAGTTGTTGCCCGGCCTCGCAGCACTCACGGCATTGAGGACAACCCAAGCCGAATAGCCGGGGATCAGGGTTGACGACAAGGCCCGGGCCAGAAGCGCACGCAAGGCGTTCTCGGTAGGTCCGATCACGGTGGGCAAGGGGCGCGCAGATGACATCAGTTCTCCTAAGATGTTGGTGTAACCAATACTGTATTGGTATCACCAACAGGAGGCAACGCCGTGCCGCCAGATCTCACCTCCCTGCCCACTTGGATTTTGAGCTCGGCTGCGACCAGGTCGCACCAAGTGCTTCTGGCACTGCTTGCACAAGAGGGCGTCAACGGGTACGAGTATCGGTGTCTGTCGGCGCTTGCCGTTGCTGACCAGCTGAGCCAGACGGACCTCGGCGCAGCCGCGGCCCTGGACCCCCGAGACGTCACTCACACCGTCCGAGCACTCGAAGACCGCGGCCTGGTCTCCCGTGCCAAAGATCCCAGCCATGGGCGCCGTCAACTGGTGTCGCTTACCAGCGATGGCCAGCGGACGGCCAAACGCTTGGCTGACACCATCGTCGAGGTCCAAGATGCCGTGTTCGGCAACCTGACCCGGAAGGAATGCGCCACGCTCCTTGCCCTTCTCGAGCGCGTCGCTCGGCCCTGAGCAACTCCAGGACGTCAACAACCTCCTGGCCGGCAACAGTTAGCCGTAACGCCCGGGCGCCTCTCTTATTGGTTAGGCTACCCTGACCTCGACACCGACGTTCGAGGAAAGGGGCCGTTTCCCATGGCCGAGACCACACACAAGGCGCCGTCGCGCGGGTGGCAGGGGGCGGTTCTCAAACTGCTGCGTGCCGACGATTACGAGTTCACGGTCACCAGCACCGAGAAGATCACCGAGCACTACATCCGGCTCGGATTCACCGGCGGTGGTGTGCTCACCGATCGGCCCGTCCATCCCACGATGTGGGTGCGGCTGTGGTTCGAATCGAACGGCAAGGCCCATCAGCGTGGCTACACCCTCGCCGACCCGGATCCGGCGACCGACAGTTTCTTCATCGAGTTCGCCGTCCACGACGGTGCGGCACTGCGATGGGCGCTGGCCGCCAAGCCTGGTGACACCATCAGCGCCACCTTCATGGGCTCCAAGTTCGCGATCCCCGAGCCCGCGCCCGCCGGTTGGCTCGTCGCCGGCGACCCGGCGTCGCTTCCTGCGATCAACTCACTCCTCGACGCGCTCAGTGCCGCGTCGGGACCGCAGGTCGGCGCGACGATCTGGTTCGAGTACTCCCACGACGACGACCGTGACCTACCGGTTCGGTTGCGTCCGCAGGATACCATCCACTGGATCGAGCGGGGCGCCGACGGGAGCGCCCTCGTCGAGGCGGTGCGTGCCGCGGCTACCGCGAAACCCGACCATTTCGGTTGGGTGGCACTCGATTCGGTGAACACCCGGGTCGTCGCCGAGGTGTTCCGCACCGGATTCGGGCTCGGCAAGAAGCGTGTCAAGGCGTTGGCGTACTGGCAGGTCGACGCGGCCCCGTCCTGATCATTCGCCGGCCGGGGACAGGCGAGGCCGGACGGATGACTCCATACGGATGAATCCCGCCCATCCCCACAAACCGGGCTTGGGTTTGATGCCGTAGGCAGGTTAGCCTTTCCTGAACAGGGGCTTCGGGGGAGCGAAGCTCCTGCCGCCACGACAGGAGCACGACAGTGACACAGGGGTTCGGGACACAGGGGTTCGGGGCGACACCCGGCTATTCGGGTCAGGCGTACGAGAGCCGCGGTTTCGATGCGCCGTACGGGGACGACCAGCCGACCGAGCAGCACGCAGCCGCGGCCGCAGAGATCGCCCCGGTAGAGCCGGAGGGCCAAGATCCGGAGGGTCAAGATCTGGAAGGCCCAGACGAGGACGTGTCGGGCGGCTCGTCCCTCAACTGGCCCACGGTGCTGGCGTCGGCGGGTGTCGCCGCGGTGATCTCGGCACTGATCGTCACGATCGGGGTGGTCGGGTTGCTCCTGGTCGACAACCGCAACGGACTGCAGAACACGGCCGCGCAGCCGACGGTGGTGAACCTCGGGGGCGCGCAAACCGCGCAGGCACCGGCGGCACCGGGTG